>JAAYGR010000312.1 GCA_012727675.1 Bacillota bacterium | reverse complement strand
TTGGTATCTCCTGCCTCAATTAACACCGAACCCTCTGCATACTTGGTGAAATTCCGGGTAATCTTGACCTTCCTCAGCTCATCGGGTTTGCGACCATCAACTCGTACCATCTTCAGTGCCTCCCTGCTAAGTTGCCACTCCTACACTCCTGCGCCTCATGTGTAAATAGGTCTATCCAAGCCAACTCTTCTTAACAAGTTCCCTAACTATCTCCCTAAACCTCTCGCCTCTTTCCTCGAAATTCCTAAACATGTCATAGCTCGCGCAGGCGGGGCTTAGCAAAACCACATCACCGGGCACAGCCAATTCCGATGCCTTAACCACAGCATCGTCAAAGTCCCGGCTCCTGCAGATCACCGGCTCATCGGGCCGATGTTGTCTAGCTCGAATGGCTTTCTCCAATTTTTCTGCCGTGGCTCCCACCAAGACCACTGCCTTCACCCGTTCCACTACCGTCTCCGCAAGCTGGTCAAAGGACAGCTGCTTGTCATAGCCGCCGGCAATTAACACTAGGGGCTCCTGGAGTGCATTGATCCCGGCTACGGCTCTAGCCGGGCTGGTGGCAATGGAATCATTATAATATTTCACTCCATTGATTTCAGCAACTAGCTCTAAGCGGTGGGGAACTCCGGTGAAACTGGCAATAACCTTGATCATCGCATCCGGTTGGGCGCCGCATAGAGCCGTCAAGGTCACAGCTGCCAGCACGTTCTCCCAGTTGTGGACACCCAAGAGCCGCACAGCTCCGATTGGACAGAGGATCTCTTCTCGGCCTTCAGCGGACCCCACATCTCGCAAGACGATCATCCCACTGCGCAAGAAAGCTCCCCGCTCAGGCTCCGCCAAACGGCTGAAGTAAAACACCTGCCCTGGACATTCTTTAGCCATAGAGCGGGTAATATCATTATCGTAATTGAGCACAACGCAGTCATCGGGCTGCTGAAATGCCAGGATGCTGCGCTTAGCCTCGATGTAGGCCTCCATTGTCTTATGAACATCCAAGTGATTAGGTGTTATATTGGTCACCAGGGCATACTCGGGGCTGTAACGGAGGTTTTCCAGCTGAAAACTAGACAGCTCCAGTACCACCAAATCTTCTTGAGACATATTGGGAATATCATCCAGCAGTGAATTGCCGATGTTCCCGCCGACAAAGACCTTGCCGTCTCCCTGGGCTGCAAGGATTTCCCCCACTAGGGTAGTTGTGGTGGTCTTACCGCTGCTGCCGGTAATTCCCACAATGGGTGCCGGACACAGCCCAAAGAAGACCTCCATTTCACTGCTAAACCTAATCCCCCGCTCCCTTAAGGCTTTAAGCTCCGGCAGATCCTTGGGAACACCGGGACTTACGAAAATGGCATCGAAGTCTGCCAGCTCATCCAAATATCCCTCGCCGAGTTTATATGAAACCGGCAGACCGGCGATCTGGGCAAGCCGAGACTCCAATTCCACCGGCTTTTGCCGATCGCAAACAGTAATCCTGGCACCCTCCGCGACTAGATAGCGAATAAGAGGTATATTGCTGACTCCTAGACCTATCACCGCTACCTTTTGGTCCCGCCACTCCATACCGCTTTCACCCTTCGTCCCCAAAGCAGCGCCGCCCTTTTCCACCGGAAAATCTTCATTCACCCTAAGGGGTAAAGCCTCCATCGGCCGACTCCTTCCCAACAAACTCTGCTTTCCAACCTAAAGGCAACTAACCTCTACTCCCAGTCAAATAGTATACCGTTCAATCTCCACATGTTCCACCCTCTGGGTATATCCCAGCTGAACTGCTGCGGCACGGAAGGTACCTGGCTCTCCACTGACAAAGAAAAGGTCTTCTCCGACTTTCTCCTCGCTTAATAGTCCAAGGACCTCCAACGTATCCCTGGCCTCCCTGGCGGCGGCCTCCGCCGGATCGACTATCTCTACACCTGTACCCACAAGCCTCTTAATAGGTACCAGCAAATACGGATAGTGGGTACAGCCTAATATCAAGGTGTCAATATTGCGCTCCAAAAGGGGTTCTAGATACCTCTTTAGGGGTTTCTCGACAATCTCTCCATCCCGGTGTCCCCCTTCAATGAGGGGTACCAATTCGGGACAAGCCTGCTCATAGACATTAGTTACAGGTTCCAATTCCTTAACAGCACGGGCATAGGCCCCGCTTGTCACCGTCGCCTGGGTGCCGATAACCCCAATCTTCTTGGTCTTTGTTACCGATACAGCCTCCCGGGCACCTGCCCCGATGACGCCCATCAGCGGCACATCGACTTCCTGAGCCACCACCGGCAGAGCCAAGGCGGAGGATGTGTTGCAGGCAGCAATCACAAACTTCACGCCTTGTTCTTGAAAAAAACCCACAATTTGACGGGAAAACTCAACCAGCTCATGGCGGGACCGGCCGCCGTAAGGCACCCTTGCCGTGTCGCCAAAGTAGACAATCTGCTCCTGGGGCAGCACCCTGTGGAGCCAACGGACAACTGTCAGGCCTCCGACCCCGGAATCATACACCCCTATGGGACGGTGCTTTACCTCTTCCCCCACTTACCCACGACCTCTCATAATCATATCATCATATCTGCGTTGGACATTCTCTTTCATCAAATGCTGCTGCCTCTCAGGGCATTTTCTCTGCTCAACTGAGACACCATTCCTATTCTATCCCTCTTAGGCAAGTACATGCAACTACGAGAAAAGCCCCACTGTTAGCAGGGCCTCCAAATCTCTATACCGGTCAACTATGTGCACTTAGTCGGCAGCCACCAAGCTGTAATCGGGTTTAAGGGGAGCTGTGAGATCGACGTGATCTGCCAGAGATTCAACTATCCGTCCCTCGATTAAAATCTGCACAGATTCGATCTCCGGCAGCTGGGCCATGGTGTTGACAATTGAATAAACCAGCGCCAGTTCCTGATTGCTGCCCAAGTACTGACCTCGCACCAGTTCACCGCTGAGGCTGATGACTAAAGTGCTGCCTTCTTGTCTAGCCTCCAGCAAGCTGGCACCCTGGGGCAAGAGAGTCGGGCGTCTATCTTGGGAGACTGCCTGCAGCCGCTGCCAAAGGGTTTCGGCGTTCAGCTGCCCCTTGGGTATCCTCACATCCACAACCTCTAATCCTCCGCCCGGTGCAGCCACATAGAGCTCAACTTCCGTCTTGGGCCCAAGATATAAGGCAGCTGTATTCCACAGCCGTCCTCCCCACAGGGCGGCACTCAAAAGGAGCGATGCAAGAAAAAGCCAGCCGATAATTTCTTTATAGCTCGTTTTCAACGGTATCACTCCCCGCGGGTTCCCCTAACAGCGCTTCTTCCTCAACCTCCACCGGGCCTTCCCCAACTTCTTCATCCAAAGTGGCCGTTTCATAGCTATCCTGAGCTGGTTCTTCCGCCTCTGGAATGATTCTAAGCTGCGGCAGTTCCCGCTCTAGGGAAGGGGCTCCCTTGTCCGGATAACGCTGGAAGAAAGCTGCAATCCCCCGCACCAAGCCCATGCTGGCTTGGTCAATTGCCTCTGATGTCAGCAAAAAGGCACCTTCAGATACATGATCCAGGAATCCAACCTCAACCAAGGCACTGGGAACCGGGGAATGGCGCAGGATATACAGGTCGCTTCTTTCCTTTATTCCCCTGTCGAACAGTCCCAGCTGCTTAACCAGCTCGGTCTGACTCGCCTCAGCCAGAATCCTACTTTCAGGGATCGCCGGATGATAAAGCGTCTCCGTTCCGGTTGCATCCCTTGTCAAAGAAGCATTGGCATGGATGCTGACCAGAATCTCAGCTCCCGCGGCCAGGACCTTATCCACCCGGTCCCGCAGACTAACGGTCTGATCCCCAACCCTGGTGAAACTCACCTCTGCTCCAGCCCACCGCAGCAGCTCTCCAACCCGGAGTGCCACCGCAAGGTTATAGGTTTTTTCCCAAATGCCTTTAACTCCAGGAGCACCGGGCTGGGCACCTCCGTGACCAGCATCAATCAAGATGGAACGTCCCTTTATAGCAGCCAATGCCTCATCGCTAATCCAATCAACTTGCAGTTTAGGCCACCGGGAGAAATCAACTTCACGGTAGCCCCGGCCAATGGTTAAGAGTAGAACGTCTTCATCAATCATTGACAAATCTGTCTTCTGCTCCGGTCCGCGACCCTCGGCCAGATCATAAGGCACTTCCCTTTCTGAAGGTAAGCTGCTGCCTTCAGTCTCATCCTTCCGGTCTTCTCCCACATCATCTAAGGGTTCATGCCCGATATCCGTCCCGCTGAGTGCTATTCCCGCAAAGACTGCGGTTTCATCATCATGCTCATCTTTAAGGTCCTCGGGTTCTTCATCCCTCATAATCTGCTCCATAGCCAAGGCTTCACCGCTGGGGATGAGATTAACCAAGCTGCGGCCCAGGGAAGCCAATTGTTCAAAGCCGGCAGCAATCCTAGGCTGTACTCCCTGCCTGAATACCTCAGATAGATCTGCTGCGACAGCCCTCTGCCTGTTCCTTTCCCAATGGGAATCGAGAAAAACCAAATCTATTTCCTGCTCACGGCCGCCGGCATCGATATCTACTATTTCCAAGGAATGGACCAAATCCATGACCACCCGGGTCGTTGTCGGTGTAAACTGGCTGATCCGCAATTTTTCTACGGCACTGTCATTAACCTTTGCCTCGGTCGCGCCGGCTACAAAGGTTGCACCTTCCAGATCGACAACTATGCGGTGGGGATTCCTAAGCCGCTTGACGGAATACCTTACCGGACCGGATATTTCCAGCTTCAGGCGGATCTGATCATCGCTGCGGAAAAGACTGACCCGGCCGACACGCTGGTTAAACACCACCGAAAAACCGCTGCCCTCCGGCATTTCCTTCACTTGATAACCGGTGGCCTCTGCCAGATCAACCACAGCCCTGGCTGTTCCCTCCTGATACTGACTGAGGCGGACTTTATGAATAACCCCCTGGTCCACATACAGCTCATCATCCAGGGCGTCAACCACAGCGCCCTCTACATCCAGCACCAAGCGGGCAGGTTCTGTCAGCAGCATTGGCTGAACCTTTACCTTGCCGCTGGTGATAAAATCAAGCCGCTGCCTTCCATCCTCGATGCAGGGCAGAACCCCCACTAACCTGGTTCGCTCTTCTCCTCCAGGAACCTTTGTCCCGGCCAAAGCTGCCGTCTGTTCCCGAATCTCCTGCAGGAACTGACTTATAGCCAGGACCTGAAAGCCCCCAGGGGATACAGCTTCTTCACTTTCAACTTCGGTATCTACCGGCCCTTTAGGCAGTCGTGAGGCCGTCTCGGGGCCTAAGCTAGGCTCCCCAGCCGATACCCCTGAGGACCGCTGTTCTTTTTCTATCTGTCCAGCCACCTTAACCGGCACAGCTTTATGACCAGTATCTTGGATCCACATGGTCGCGCTGGACAAATCAAACTCGGCAGCAAAGCCGAAGCCCTCTACTAAGAGCTGCATCGGCACCATAATTTCATCTTTTTCCCAATAAGGTGCAACATCTAGGTTCAATGCGTTACCGTCCACCACAACTTCGTAGCTGTCGGGAACAACGACAACCTCCCGACCGCGTCCGGTTACAACCACCGAGCTCCCGCCACCTTCGGAAGCTATTTCCAATCCCAAGGGTGCCGCCAGACAATTCAGGGGCAGCATGACCTTAACCCCTCTCAAGGTTGGCTTAACAGACAGCTCAACAGGGGTGCCGTTAACACACACATTAAAGGCCCAGGCGCTGCCAGCTGCTGCCCACAGCAGGAACACAGTGACCAGAAATACCAGGCTATAGATTTTTTTGCTTTTTCCGCTGCTGGGTGACACAATACTCCACCCCTCGAAAATTCTCCGGAAGCCCTAAGGTAAATACCATAGACCGTAAAGAACGGCAGCTTGTACCAGGTATTTTCGACAAGAAAACCTGTGCTTCCTTGTTTAGCAGCGGAAATCCATACTTATTCCCTATAGAATACAAAAAAAGCTGACAGGACATCTTCAGATGCTCTGTCAGCCTCCTAAATCTGCTAGCTTACTTCACCCTAGGCGCTTACTGACTTTGCCGTCTGGCCCCGCATCCGGCGGCGCCTAACGACTACTATGACACCAGCCACCAGCGGCAGCAGCGACAGCAAGTACAGCTGCCACATGGGCACCACATTTACTGACCTGATGCTCCTAATACTACCTTCCAGGACTCTGCCGGAGGAATCCACCGCCCGGATCTCATAGCTTCCTGGTCCTAGCTCTAGCTTGACAGCTTCAAAGCTGGGCCGCCGTCCTGCGAATTCATCTGATTCTGGGTCAAATTCAATGATTTCATACCCGAGGGCATAGCCGGGGGTCTGCTTGACGTAATAAGGCTTGTACTCTGCTTCCTTGATGACTTCTCCTCCTCGGAGCACCTGGATTTTGGTGCCACTGGGTACCTCCTTTTCATGTACCCACATATAGGCACTGGTTGCCCCCTCTCCAGCTAGAGGCTGCTCCAAGCTGGTCATCTTCAGGAAGTCGTGCTGATTGTACTCTGACTCATGGAAGGCCTTGAGATACATGGTCCTACTGCCTTCCATATACAGGATCTGGGTAGCATCATCGGACTGTACCGGCCTAGTCCACTTGCTCTCCGGGATTATCTGGTAGCCTACCCCTGTCCGGCGCTTGTCGAAGACTTTGAGCTTCTTTTCTGTTCCCTCTATGGCATTGCCTCGGTCATCAATGGTCCTGATGACATATTCCCCTACTGGTAAGTTAACGACAAAGCCATCTGTCACTTCCGTTGCATACCAGACAGGCGGTGTCGGCTGCTCCGGTGGTTTAGGAAGCTCATCCTCGGTGTAGGTCTTGCCTGTCTCAGAGACTTCCTTTATGATCTCCGACATCTGCTGTTCATACTCCGCATAGGCTTGGCGGTAATCACTGATTGCCTGCCAGTAGCCTTCAATGGCATCCCGGTACTCCTGGAGCTTCTTCTCTGCTTCTTCACCAATGAGCAGTTCTGAAGTTCCCGCATAAAAACCATCGGGATAATAATGGTTGTAGGACTGGCGCTCCAGCACCATGATCTCTTTCCCGTCCTGCAGGACCTGAAGCCTGCCCTCCACTACTTCCCTGCTCTCGAACCAGTTGGCCATGTACTCATTGGTAATGGGCCAGAAGTATACCTCTGTCTCCAGGGTATTGATCACATTGTTGGAGTTAGCCAGAAGATAGATCTTGTCGATCCCTTTAGGTGCGAAGGTGCCGCCGTACTCTTTCCCCGTCCAGGGAGTAATACCGTAAACCACTTGCCTTTCCCGCTGGGGGGGTGCTGCCTGTACGCCGGCTGCAACCGTGAGTACGCACATGACCAAGACTAAAATACGCAAGATTGTACTCCTCATTTTCGAACCCCCCTACGATCCAGGAACCGCATGGCTAGAGCCAGCAGGACTATGGTATACAGCAGCGAGGCACCGATGCTGCTTAGAATAAGATTGGCACTGCCCAAGCTGATTGCCGCAATCCCTCGATTGAGGTAGCCAAAGGGCGAGATCCACTGCAAGCCCCGATTGAGCATGTCAACCGCTACCCGGACGTAAACCAGAGTAACCGACATGTCCTTAGCCGACATGCTGTTGAGAATCCCCGACACTATGTCTGCAGCTAGGAATAGAACCAACAGCACCAGCAGCAGTATCACCGATGTGCGGGCACTGCGGCACAAGGTTGACAGGAGCAGCCCAAAGGCCACAATGGATGCGGCCAGCAGCACAGACAAACATGCCATAGCTAGGAAGCTGCCATCCATGCCGAAATTGGTCAGCTTGGAGATAATGAAGAAAACAATCATATAGACAATGACCAAGCCCAAGAATGTTACCAGCTGCTCGAAGAACTTGGCCAGAACGTACGCCACGCTGTCGATGGGACCGTAGAACAGCACTTCCAATGTCCCTTGATCCCGCTCCCGGCTCACGGACATGGTGGAAGTCAGGGCCAAATAGGTGGCTCCGATGGTCACAGCGATAAAGAAGGGGAAGTTCAGAGGATTGACCATTACCATCAAGCCGTTCTCGGTAACTCCTTTGAGATTGCTGCGTACAAACAGCATCGATACCAAGAAGGCTAGGGATGCCACTACATATATGCCTAGACCATTCACCGTGGACTTGATATCCCTGCGGGCGATTACATTAATAGCATTGGCTCGATACTGCATTTTACTCACGATGCCTGCCCCTCCTTTGTCAACAAGGAAAGGTTTTGCTCAGTAATAATGACAAACGCCTCCTCCAGGCTGATCTCCTTAGCTACCATGGACAGCACTACACCTCCATGGGAGGATATCACCCGGGAGATTTGGGCACGATAGTCGTCATCCATGGTGGTTTTGACTGTCAAGCGAGAATCCTCGTACACCACTGACTTCACAAAGTCCAGTTCCTCTAAACTAGAAGCGATGGCTTCTGTATATCCCTCAATCTCCACGCTGATCTCCATCTCGTTGGCAACCTGGTGCTTGAGATGGGTCAAGTCATCTTCTGCCAACAGCTTGCCGTTGCTGATAATTCCAACCCGATGGCATGTCCGCTCAATTTCCGAGAGGATATGGGATGAGATGAAAAGGGTCTTACCTTTTTGGTTCTCCTCCATGATGATATCCCGGACTTCCCTAATGCCGTAGGGGTCCAAGGATGACTGGGGCTCATCGAGTATTAGTAAATCAGGATCGTGGAGCAAGACCCGGGCCATACCGAGTTTCTGCTTCATCCCTTTGGAATAGCCGCCCAACAGCTCATTCTTGCGATCCAGCAGATCGACGCGGCTCAGCACTTCATCGATCTTCCTGTCGGGATTCTCTACTTCATAAAAATCAGCAAAAAATCCAAGGTACTCCTTGGCTGTCATGTCTTCGTATAGGAACTGAAACTCCGACAACACGCCGATCCGGCGCTTAATTTCAAAGTAGTTCTCTGCCAGATCCTTCCCAAACAACTTGATCTTACCTGCTGTGGGCCGCTCCATTCCTAGGAGCATCATAATGGTGGTGGTCTTACCGGCACCATTAGGGCCCAAGAAACCGTAGATCTCACCTTTTTCCACATGGATATTGAGATTATCTACCGCGGTGAGACTGCCGAATTTCTTCGTCAGGCCTTCTGTTTGGATCATCTGGTTTCCCCCTCCCCTGCAAAATTATATCCCCTTGTTTATTTTCGCTCTATTGCGCAGTATCACCAACCCGTGGCCCTGTAGAGTTTAATTCGACAACTTATCCTTGGTTCCTTGCTTTTCTTTATGACTTTCAGGGGCAGGACCAGGAATAGTCTGGAGAAGGAGATTTGACACACTGCCGGGGCAGTAAGTATAATATAGATGCCCGTTGGAAATTCATAACCACTTGACAGCCCAGCCCTTCCGTTCTTGGCCGAGCCAGCACGGCAGGGTGTTGTTGTCAATGGGGAACCCGGACATTGGGATGCCGGTCAGGAGGGACAAACATGGCTGACGGAATTAAGGTCGTTGCAGAAAACCGCAAGGCCCGCCATGACTATCACATTGAGGAAACCTTTGAAGCAGGCATGGTGCTGACCGGCACTGAGGTTAAGTCTCTCAGGCAGGGACGGGCCAACCTGCGGGATGCCTATGCAGCCATTGAAAATGGTGAGATTTTCGTATATAATATGCACATCAGCCCGTATACCCACGGCAATATGTTCAACCATGAGCCGAAGCGCACCCGCAAGCTCTTGATGCACAAGCGTGAGATTATGCGCCTCTTGGGGCAGACTCAAGAAAGGGGCTACACCCTAGTTCCCCTCAAGGTGTACTTCCGGAGGGGGCTAGCCAAGATGGAGCTGGCCTTAGCCAAGGGTAAAAAGCTTTACGATAAGCGGGAAACCATCGCTCGGCGTGATGAGAAGCGCCGCATCGATCGGATCCTGAAGGAAAGGAACCACTAAGCTTTTTCGGATAACTAAGCGTGTCAACACGGGGGTGAATTAGTTTCGACACAGGTGGAAGTGGCAATGGAAGCGAGCCGAGGTTCCCACGGCCTCGTTAAAAAGTGGGAAGCAAATTAAACGCAAACGATAACTACGCACTAGCTGCTGCTTAATAGCGGCTACGCTCTACTCTTCTGTTCCTGCCGGAGGAGATAGAGTGTCATACTGCAGGATACCGCTCTGGTGATGCTCATAGCCAGAGGGGGAAACTTAATGAGCTAGTCTCTACCCAAGCCTGCCCTTGGGATTGGATAGGGGCGAATGCTAAGCAAGGGCTACGCTCGTAGAAGCATTGTGGCTTCATCTGTGGACAGCGGTGCAACTCCGCTCACCTCCACCAAAAACCAATCGAGTAGGGCAGCGCTAGCTGAGCAGTTCTAGCACTGTCCCTCTCACAGAACCGTGCGTACGGGCCTCGTACACGGCTCCTAGTAAACCTCAGTCAAGTCATTTCATAGTATTGATGCAAGATGCCGACCTCATATCGTTCCAGGTTGACTAGGCCTATCT
>JAAYGR010000311.1 GCA_012727675.1 Bacillota bacterium | reverse complement strand
AGCGGTTACCATAAACCGTTCTGACAAAGGGGGGAAGTCTGATGGAAAAAGGTAAGACCTACATGGCCAAACCCGCTGATGTCCAGCGAAACTGGTATGTGGTCGATGCTGAGGACAAGGTATTGGGTCGTCTAGCGGCAGAAATCGCCACCGTCCTCAGGGGTAAGAATAAGCCCGAATTCACACCTCACATTGACACCGGTGATTTTGTCATCGTCGTCAATGCCGAGAAGGTGAAGCTTACTGGAAGAAAACTTGACCAGAAGCAGTATCGCTGGCATACCGGTTACCCTGGCGGTCTCCGCTCCCGAACAGCTGCTGAAATGCTGGCAAAGAAGCCGGAAGAGGTTATCCGCCGGGCAGTTTGGGGTATGATGCCCAAGAACGCCCTCAGCCGGAATCAGATGAAGAAACTAAAGGTATATGCCGGTCCTGACCATCCCCACATGGCCCAGCAGCCGCAGCCTTTGGAGAGTCCGGCGACGGTTGAGTAGAAATTACAGCGATTTGCGATATCCCTATAGATCGACACCTGTTGGAGAAAGGAGGGATAGGTAGGTGGCTACCGCAGACTTGAATCAGTACTATGGTACAGGACGGAGAAAGTGTTCTGTTGCCAGGGTCTATCTGAAACCAGGAACCGGCAACATTGAGATAAATAGACGGAGTATTGATGAGTACTTCGGCCGTGAGGTGCTAAAGACTATCTGCCTCCAGCCCCTGAAGCTGACCGGAACCGAAGGTAAGTTTGATATCAAGGTGAACGTTACGGGAGGCGGCATGTCTGGACAGGCAGGTGCCATTCGCCACGGCATCGCTAGAGCGCTTTTGGAGTATGATCAGGATTTGCGTACTCCGCTGAAGCGGGCAGGGTACTTGACCCGGGATCCAAGAATGAAGGAACGGCGCAAGTACGGCTTGAAGAAAGCCCGTAAGGCTCCGCAGTTCTCCAAGCGTTAACAGCAGTTTTTGCGTACATGGGCGGTCTTTTCCCAAGAGGCGGAGGACCGCCTTTTTGCTATCTGTTCTTCGGCATTTTCCAGGTATCGGGAAGCCTTTGTTGGGAGCTTTCGGTCTAGTGGAGATTACTTAAGAAGGGGGCAATCCCAGTGCGAGAAAGGGATGACGCTGGCGTTGGCTCGGTCACTGCGCCCTATGACATTGCTGTCATCGGCGGCGGACCCGGCGGGTATGTGGCAGCCGTTTATGCAGCTAGACAGGGTGCCAGGGTAGTCTTGGTGGAGAAGGATACCCCCGGCGGGACTTGCCTCAATCGGGGATGTATTCCCACCAAGGCTCTGATCCGCACGACTGAAGTTTACAAGATGATGCAAGAGGCTGTCCGCTACGGCTGTCGGGCGGAGAAGGTGGAAGTAAATTTCAAAAGGGCAATGGCCCGGAAAGACCGGGTGGTAAAAGGTCTTGTCAAGGGAGTCGAGACTTTACTGGCTAAGCATGAAGTGACAGTGGTTCCCGGCCTCGGCCGCTTAGTAGACAAGGAGACGGTGGCTGTTAAGTCTGGCGATGGAGAAGAAATGCTGCTCAAGGCACGGCACATTATTCTAGCAACCGGCTCGGAGCCGGTAGTTCTACCTATTCCTGGTTCTGCTAGTGAAGCGGTAATTGACAGCACCCAGGCTCTGGAATTAGATGAGCTGCCGGAGACCATGGTGATCATCGGCGGCGGTGTCATCGGCATGGAATTTGCCTTTATCTTTGCTAGGCTGGGAGTTAAGGTCACGGTGATCGAGTATCTGGATCAGATCCTGCCGCCTGTCGATGAGGATTTGGCCCAGGAGGTGTTTCGCAGCGCCAGGATGGCGGGAATCCAAATCTACACCCAGGCCCGGGTGACTGCTATTACCGAGGGAGAAGGGGGTCAGGCGGCGGTAGTCTTCGAGAATGCCGCCACCGGCGAGGCTTTACCTGAGCTCACAGCAGATAAGGTGCTGATGGCAGTAGGGAGACGTCCTCATCTAGAGGGCCTTGGAGCCGTGGAGATAGGTGTTGAGCTGGACGCTAACGGTAGAGGCATTAAGGTCAATGAACGGATGCAGACCAATATCGAGAATATCTACGCTATTGGTGATGTGACAGCGAAGATGATGCTGGCCCATGCTGCTTCCCATCAGGGTTTGGTTGCTGTTGACAACATCCTGGGACGGGACACTCTGATGGATTACAGCGCTGTACCGAATGCTATCTTTACCGATCCAGAGATAGCATCGGTGGGTGTAGCGGAGAAAGACGCAGCAGCCGGTAATCTCAATGTACGGGTGGGCCGGTTCCCCTTTGCCGCCAATGGGAAAGCCCTGACCCTGGGAAACAGCCGGGGGTTCGTCAAGTTGATTACCGAAGCCGATACTGGAGTCATCATCGGCGGCAGTATAGTGGGTCCAGGCGCCACGGACCTAATTGGGGAAATCACTTTGGCAGTACAGCATCGACTGACCGCTGAGCAGGTGGCAAGGACCATCCACGCACACCCAACACTGCCGGAGGCAATTTTCGAAGCTGCCTGGGCAGCAGAAAGCGGGGCCCTTCATCTTGCAGAGTAATTGGCGAGAAGCGAGTATTGTTATTTCCCCGTCCTTCGATCCGTGGTACAACTTGGCGGTAGAGGAGGTACTGCTGCGGGAAAGCAGGCTGGCAGAGTCGGGTGCTGTCCTCTACCTTTGGCAGAACGAAAACACAGTAGTCATCGGCCGCAACCAAAACGCCTGGAAGGAGTGCTGCTGGGAGCTGTTGCATTCAGAAGGCGGTAAACTTGCCCGCCGCTTATCCGGCGGAGGCGCCGTCTACCATGATAAAGGCAATCTGAACTTTACCTTTATCACATCCCGCAAGGGCTATGACCTACAGAAGCAGCTTAGGGTGATTCTCGAGGCTGTGGGGAGCCTGGGAATCCCCGCAGAATTCTCAGGCCGGAATGATATCCTAGCGGCAGGTCGGAAATTTTCCGGCAACGCCTTCTACAAGGACGCCAATCGGGCCTACCACCACGGCACCATCTTGGTGTCGGTGGATTTTGCCAAACTCAACCGGTACCTGCAGGTTTCCAAGGAGAAGATGGCTGCCAAGGGCATTGACTCAGTGCGGTCCCGGGTGGTGAATCTATCGGAGTTGAAGCCGGGCTTGCAGATAGATGATGTGCGGGAAGCATTGAAAACAGCCTTCCGCAGGGTCTATAACGCCGATGGGGAAGAGGCGGTAATAGAGGACTGGAGCGGACCCATCCGGGAGCTGTACGATAAGTACGCATCCTGGGAGTGGCGCTTTGGCAAGACACCGCCCTTTGACCTAACTTTGCAGAGGCGTTTCCCCTGGGGAGGAATAGAGCTGGGCCTCACCCTCAAGGAAGGTTCAATCCAGGAGGCCAGGGTGTTTTCCGATGCCATGGAGCCTCAGCTCATCGAGGCCATCGCCCCTAAGCTTCAGGGTCTTCCCTTAGATAAGGCAGCTATGATAGATGCCATCGGCGAGTTGGGTGAGACCGAGGAAGAAAAGAGGATTATCCGGGAAATTGGAGAGTGGTTGTCTTCTGTGGAGCTTTAGTCTTACTGGCTAAAGCTCCTTCCGCATCTTTATTGGCCATTTTCATCTTAGTCTTCGCCCTCTGTTTCTTCTACCACTCCTTGATCTGTCCGTTCTTCTTCATTCCCTCTTCCATCCACCTCTTCCGCTGGTTCTTCGTCCTCTTCGCCTGCCTCATCTTCTTCACTTTCTTCGAGTATTCCATCATTTATTGATTCACTAGGTGTTGATTCACCAGGTGTTGATTCATCATCCAAACCGCCACCCTCCGGTTCGTCAGGTGTAAACACGTCATAGGGAGTATCGGAGGGCGCTGGAGGCAGT
>JAAYGR010000310.1 GCA_012727675.1 Bacillota bacterium | reverse complement strand
GGGGAGTACTGTGTAGATATCCTTAATCAGGTCTCTGCTGTGAGATCTGCCCTTGCCAGTGTCGGACAAATTCTCCTGGAAGGGCATATCCGGGGCTGTGTAGCCGATGCCATCAAACACGATGGCGGCGATGAATCCATTGAGGAACTTCTGCAGCTTATCAAGAAGTATGCTTTTTAGGGCAGGCCAGCTACGGCATGTTTCAATTTCTACTGGGGCCCGCCGCAATAAGTGAGGGGGATCGTCAATGCAAGTTGAGGTAACGTGGGTGGAGGGTATGGAGTTTCGGTCGGATTCTGAATCCGGTCATACCTGGAACATGGACGCGTCGGTGGATGTAGGGGGTAACGATCTTGGACCCCGGCCAACAGAACTGCTGCTGTCGGCAGTAGGAGGCTGTACCGGTATTGATATCGTCAGTATCCTCAAGAAAATGCAGCAGCCTTTGACGGGTCTACGCATTACTGTCTCTGGGGAGCGGGCAGAGGAGCATCCCCGCAGGTTTACCCATGTTAAGCTGCATTATGTTGTTACCGGTGATGGCCTGTCGGAGGAACGGGTAGCCCGGGCAGTGGAACTGTCTGTGGAGAAGTATTGTTCAGTACTGAGTTCTCTAAATGCCGAAGTCACTTATGATTTCGAAGTAGTCCAGTCTGAAGCTGATGCCTAATTGCAGGGAGCTTTCTGTATTTTGGCGGGATGGGACTTAACAGATGACTTTCCCATCTAAACTGGGGAAACAGGGAGGGGTTTACTTGTCTAGATTTCTAGTAGAGGACAGCAGTTTTCACGGCGTACATGCTCTGGTTTTGAAGGATACCGATAGCGGTTGGGAAGGAACAGTAATCCCGGAAATTGGCAGCAATTTAGTATCCCTGCGGTCCACCAGGGAAGGAATTGATGTGCTGACGGCTCCCGCCACTTTGGAGGAATTCAAAGCCAAGACAACGGGCTGGGGCTTTCCAGTACTTATGCCGCCTAATCGGATCGCCCAGGGAAAATTTACATTCAACGGCCGGGATTATGTTTTTGATATTAATGAG
Organism: Bacillota bacterium; assembly: GCA_012727675.1. Lineage (GTDB taxonomy): Bacteria > Bacillota > Limnochordia > DTU087 > DTU087 > DTU087. The sequence continues at coordinate 1,470 of JAAYGR010000310.1, read as the reverse complement.
AGGGGCAAGAACCACATCCACGGCATCGTCCATGATCTGCCTTGGCAGGTAGTTGCAACAAGTACAGATGGGGCAGCTTCTGTTACGACAGCCATCCGCTCAGATGATCATTCCAAAATCAAGGAATCATATCCCCATTCCTTTGAACTGCGGATGACTTTCTCCCTCCGGGGGGCCAGAATGGATATTACCGTAGAGGCGGAAAACTTCGGTTCAGATCCAATGCCCTTTGGTGTGGGATTCCATCCCTACTTTAACGTACCTTTGTTGCCGACCAGTTCCAAGGCGCAGTGTACGGTGCAAGTCCCCGCTAAGCAGGTTTGGGAACTGAATGATGATTTGATTCCTACAGGTCGACGGCTGCCGGTGGCCGGTGAGCGGGATCTGAGACAGCCGAAGGCATTAAGTGAAGTTGTGCTAGATGATGTATTTACCGATTTGGAGTTTACCGAAGGAGCGTCGGTGGCAGAACTTAGGGATAATGGTGCTGGAATCACCGTCCGCTACGGTGCAGATGAAGAATTTAAGCACTGGGTAGTGTACACAGGCAGGAACCTTGAAGCTCCCTTTGTCTGCCTAGAGCCATATACATGGGTAACCAATGCTCCCAATCTACCCCTGCCGGCAGAGGATACCGGACTTATTGTTCTGCAGGGAGGGGAGACCTTTACAGGACGCATGTGGGTGGAGATCCTCTCTTAGTTGATGTTAGTTGGTGCCGGCAGTCGGTGTCCATGCTCGGCTGGTTGACACCCGGAGATTTGCAGACCAATTGGGCGAAGTTCAAGATAAGGGCTGAAGGGTGATCCTCCAGCCCTTTTAGTACCTAGACAGCCTGTCAATAGGTCTTTACCTACGGGCATCTGTTTATCGCCTCTTGCCCATTGAGCCCCGTTGGTGGGATGGACTTCTCTAGGTCTCATGATCAGCTTCACCCAGGTCAGGGTGGGCGATACACTCCATGTTCAGCGGAACATGGGCTATATACAAGTCATCGAAAAGCCGGGCTCAGCCGGAAGATGTGGGCAACAGGGTTTTGCCCAGGAGAGGCGAACTAGGTTTTCAAAGCGGAGTAATCATCAAAAGGGAAAGGGGATAGAAAATGTCCGATGCCTGGTTTTCAGATTCCTTAATGCAGATTACGGGGATTTTCAGCAGGGTGCCCGCTACAATTCTAGTCCTGATAGTAGGAGCAGGGGCTATCAAGGTTGTTAAGTCCTTCATCGGCAGGGCAGTAGGTGTAGCCCGCATGGACCCAACCCTAGGCACACTGATTCAGTCTGCTGTCGCCTTTGCCGGGTGGGTTCTGGTTTTCACAGCTGCAACTGCCTCCTTGGGCCTGCAGCAGGTGTCTTTGGCTTTAGGCGGGTCCATAGCGCTGGTTGCCATGGCCTTAACCTCCAGCGTCAATTCCGTTACCCAGGACCTATTGGCAGGAGTTTTCCTCATAGGCGACCGGGACTTCAAGGT
>JAAYGR010000309.1 GCA_012727675.1 Bacillota bacterium | reverse complement strand
CCCTGGCCCGGGTAATCTTTGCTTTGGGCATCCGCCTGGTGGGAGAGGCTGCTGCCCGGGAGCTGGCCAGCCGCTTTCGGAGCATGGATAGACTGCAGAAAGCCTCCCGGGAGGAGCTGCAGGCAGTGCCTATGATCGGAGATAAAATAGCCGAGAGTGTTATTTCCTTTATGAACGAGCCCCAAAACCAGCGGGTGATCCAGCGCTTGGCAGAGGCTGGAATTACGATGGCAGAAGAGGAACCGGAAGAAGCTGTCAGCAGCAGACCCCTGGAGGGGAAAACTGTGGTTTTGACTGGGACTTTAGTCAATTACTCCCGGCAGGAGGCCGCTGAGCTGGTGCGGTCCTTAGGCGGCAGGGTGACATCATCGGTGAGCCGCAACACCGATTACGTTGTGGCAGGAACCAATCCCGGTTCGAAGCTTACGAAAGCTCAGGAGCTGGGAATTCCTATCTTAACTGAAGATGACTTGGAGGGCTTCTTGAAGGAGTGAGAAAAGTTGACGCTGCAGGAGCTAGAGGCCGTCGCGGTGACAGCGCGGGTAGGCCTGACTGAAGAGGAAAAAGAGACTTTTCCAGAGCAGATTTCCCAGATTATAGCCCATATCAGGACCCTAGACGGGGTGGATACCCACGATACAGCACCCACTTTCTATCCCATCAAGCAGGCCGGTTTTCTCCGGGAGGATGAAGTGGAGCCGTCCTTGCCTAAGGAACAAGCCTTGGCCAACGGTCCTGATGTGGTTGATGGTTATTTCCGCGTTCCCCGGATTATTGAGGAAGAGTAGCTGATCCTGACTTCAGGTTCAGCCTCGGTGGAGACAGGAGGCGAGTTAGTTGCAGCTTAATGAAATGACTATTCATCAACTCCGGGAGCTCCTACGGGCCGGGGAAGTGAGTTCTTGGGAGATCCTGGAAGCAGTTTTCGCCAAGATCGATGCAGTTGAGGGGGAGGTAGGGGCTTACCTCACCCTTTGTCGAGATGAGGCCTTTGCCCAGGCGCAAAGGGCCGATGAGATGCTGGCTGCGGGAGAGACATCTCCCCTGTGCGGCATACCCATTGCCGTTAAGGATAATTTCTCAACAGCAGGAGTGCGGACGACCTGTGCCTCCCGCCTTTTGGAGAATTACATACCGCCCTTTGATGCCGCGGCAGTGGCCAAGCTTAAGAAGAACGGCGCTGTTTTGGTTGGCAAGACTAATTTGGATGAGTTTGGCTTGGGATCATCGACGGAGAATTCTCAGTATCAGTGCACCCGCAATCCTTGGGATCTGTCCCGGGTTCCTGGAGGGTCGAGCGGTGGCTCAGCTGCAGCGGTTGCGGCCGGTGAAGCAGCTGCTGCCTTGGGGACAGATACAGGGGGTTCTATCAGGCAGCCTGCTGCCTTCTGCGGGATTGTGGGGTTAAAGCCCACGTACGGTTTAGTATCCCGCTACGGCGTTGTGGCTGCGGCAGATTCCATGGATCATATCGGCCCTATGACCCGGGATGTAAGGGATGCGGCATTGATGCTCCAGGCCATTGCCGGCTGGGACCCGAAGGACCCCACATCAGCCCGAGGTGATGTTCCTGACTATGAAGCTAGTTTGACGGAGAATATCAAGGGACTTGTGGTGGGGCTGCCCCGGGAGCTCATGGGGAATGGGCTGGATTCTGAGGTGAAGGAAGCGGTGTTTGGTGCCGCCAATCTTCTGGAGTCCTTGGGAGCTAGGGTTGAGGAGATTTCTCTACCCCACGCTGAGTATGCCATGGCGACCTTTTATGTCATTGTTTCGGCGGAGATCAGTTCTAATCTAGCCCGCTTCGATGGTGTGCGGTACGGTTATAGAGCGGCGGAGGCTGAGGATACCGTCTCTATGTTCATCAAGACCAGGGAAGCCTTGGGCCAGGAGGCAAAGCGCCGGATTTTGATGGGCACTTATTTTCTTCAGGCCGGTAATTACGAAACATACTATTTGAAGGCCCTAAAGGTTAGGACCTTGATCAAAGAAGACTTCGAAAAGGCCTTTCAGCGGTGTAATGTGATTATTTCTCCGACAACGCCTACTGCTGCTTTCGCCTTTGGACATAAGACCAGAACACCGGTTACCATGTATCAATCGGATATTTACACATGTACTGCCAACCTGGCAGGGATACCAGCTTTGACTGTTCCCTGCGGATATAACCAAGCAGGTCTGCCCATCGGGCTGCAGATCATGGGCAAACCCTTTGACGAAGAGACAGTACTTCGGGTTGGACATGCATATGAGCAGCATGCCGGCCTGCCCCGGCGGCAGCCGCAGACGGAGGTGAAGACAAATGGCTGATTGGGAAGTTGTAATCGGCTTAGAAGTTCATGCGGAACTCTTGACTAAGTCCAAGGTTTTCTGCGGATGCAGTACAGAATTTGGTGCAGATCCCAATAGCCAGGTATGTCCCATCTGCATGGGGCTGCCGGGAACCCTGCCGCTCCTCAACAAGAGGGCTGTGGAACTGGCGGTCAAGGCCGGTTTGGCACTGCAGTGTCGGGTTAACCAGTTTTCCGTGTTTGCCCGGAAGCAGTATTTCTATCCAGACCTGGTTAAGGCGTATCAGATATCCCAAGATGATCTTCCCCTGTGCAGTGATGGGCATGTGGAGCTCTTGGTAGATGACACTGTTCGCAGGATAGGCATTAACCGGGTGCATCTAGAGGAAGAAGCCGGCAAGTCCCTCCATGCCGGTGAGGATATCATGAATGCGGCTTATTCTCTCCTGGACTACAACCGGGCAGGGATAGGTTTGATCGAGATCGTGACAGAGCCGGACATCCGCTCTCCTGAGGAGGCCCGGCTGTTTCTGGAGAAGCTCAGGCTGCTCTTGCAGTACGCAGAGGTTTCCGACTGCAAGATGGAGGAAGGCTCGCTGCGGTGTGATGCCAATATTTCCCTGCGGCGTAAAGGCAGCAGCGCCTTTGGGGTGAAATGTGAGATTAAGAATCTCAATTCCTTCCGGGCAGTGCAGAGGGCCTTGGAGTTTGAAGTTGAGCGTCAGAAGGCGTTGCTGGAAGCCGGAGAGGCTGTAGTCCCGGAAACCCGCCACTGGGATGAATCTCAAGGGATGACTTTTTCCATGCGGAGCAAGGTGGAAGCTGCTGACTACCGGTATTTTCCGGATCCTAATCTCTATCCCCTGGAGGTTGCTCCCAGCTGGGTAGAAGCCATCCGGGAGGAACTACCGGAGCTGCCTGATGCCAAGCGGGACCGGTTTATGGAACAGTACGGGCTTTCTCTGTATGCGGCTGAAGTCTTGACAAGCAGCAGAGACTTGGCCGATTACTTCGAAGAGTGCATGGAGGACATCCAGGATCCCAAGCTGGTAAGCAACTGGGTGATGGGTGAGGTGCAGCGCTGGCTCAAGGCCCATGGGCTGGAGGCAGCTGATTCCCCCGTCAAGCCCAAGGATTTGGCCGGCCTTTTGCGGTTGGTGCAGGAAAATGCGGTGAGCAACTTAGTTGCTAAGGATGTGCTGGAGGAGATGTTTGCCACTGGGAAATCGGCCCATACAATAGTGGAGGAAAAGGGCCTCCGGCAGATCAGTGATGATGAATCCCTGGAGGCCATGATTGCAGAGGTGCTGGAGGCCAATCCAGGGCCGGTGGAGGATGTCAAGGCCGGTAAGAGTAAAGCTATCGGTTTCTTGGTAGGTCAAGTGATGAAAGCCTCCAAGGGCAAGGCTAATCCCCAAAGGGTAAATGAGCTGATCCGACAGAAGCTCCAAGTTTAAGCAATCCCGGAACCCATTGACAGACCCTCGGGGTTGGAGTATAGTTAAAAAAAAAGTCCACAGCTGTTGTCCTAAAATGGAGCAAACCATTATATACTTTGTAATATTATTCCCTCAATCGGGAAGGCGGGTCAGTTCTTAATAAGGGGGCGTTGAAAGTGTCAAAGCTCATGGATCCACGGAACCAGGCGCCCGTGCAGATCGTAGATACTACTCTTCGGGATGGTGAGCAGACAGCGGGTGTCGTCTTTGCCAACAATGAAAAGGTGCGGATTGCCAAGCTCTTGGATGAAATAGGAGTGCATCAGATAGAGGCTGGAATACCTGCAATGGGCGGCGATGAGCAAGAAGCCATCCGGGCCATTGTCAAGGCCGATCTGCGGGCCAGCATCATGGCTTGGAACCGGGCAGTGATCAAAGACTTGGAAGCCTCCCTGGAATGCGGGGTCGATGCGGTAGCCATATCCATCTCTACCTCCGACATCCACATTAAGCATAAACTGCAGACCAGCCGGGATTGGGT
>JAAYGR010000308.1 GCA_012727675.1 Bacillota bacterium | reverse complement strand
TTCTTGAGCTCCTCTATTTGCTCTTCGAGCTCCTGCTTTTGCTTATACAGCTCCTCGTATTCTATTACCACCTTGGAGACAAACTCGTCCACCTGTTCCTTATCATATCCCCGAAAGACTTGCTTAAACTCCAGGTTATGAAGATCGATCGGCCGTAACACTGACCCACCCCCTCAGATATATCTCCTCAAGAGAAGACTAATGCGGCCTTTGCGGGTTAAGCCCACCTGTTCTGCTACTTCTAACCGTCCCTTCCCTCGGACGGATATCACATCCCCTATCTCAATGCTCCGGGCTGGGTTCTCGACAGATTTCCAATTCACCTTCACCTTACCGGCTTTGATATCCCTCACCATTTGGCTGCGGGATGTGCCGAATCCTGCGCCAGCCACTGCATCCAGCCGCAGGGAAGCAACAGTTGCCCTAATCTCTTTGACCTGTTGTGCTGCCGGTTCCAGCTGTTCCAGATCGATGGCTGTTACATAAACCGGCACCTTCTGTACTGCCTGCAGGTTCTGAACCACCGCCGGCACGATCTCAGGTGTCATAACAACTTGAGCACCTTGTCCCGTCAGTATGATGTCACCGGTTTTTTCTCGCTTAACTCCGCACCCCAGGACTGCACCCAAAACATCCCGGTGACCTACTTGGGAAAAGTCCCCTGCTCCGTCTATGTTAACGGCAGCTAGGGGTATCTCCACCCGTTCCCGGGGGTAGTAGTCAGGGAAGACCGCCAGCCTCTGCCGCTCTGCTCCCCGAAAACCTCCACTAAACTGGTAAGCCAGGGAGCCAACTCCCCTGACAATACTGACGGCAATCTCCTGGCCTCTGGGATCGAGAAAATCGCTGTAGGCCGGCTCATTCTCGGTGTAGGCTTTGGCAGCAATGTCTAGAATCCTGCTGCCTATCTGCCTTTCTTCATTCGCCAGATGGCTTAAGAAACGTTCTTTATCAAAGACTGCCACGGATCCAATCACATCCTAAAGACTGATCAACAGCTGTATGAGAATTCTCCGCACAAAGTCCAGGACCAAGAAAACCAGAATGGGAGAAAAATCAACACCCCCAACACCGGGCAAAAGCTGCCTAAAAGGTGCCAGAACCGGTTCTGTCGCCTTATATATAAACCGCACCATGGGATTGTAGTAGTCCACATTTGGCAGCCAAGACATAATGATCCTTGCAAAGATAATCCACCGGTAAATAGTAAAGGCAATGTCAACTAGCCATATAAGCCAATACAAAGGTCTCCTCCATCCTATTGTTCCCTTTGAATCTCTTTAGAACGGGCTGCAGCCGCCAGGACAGCTTCAATGACAGCTCCCCTGATGCCGCTCTTTTCAAGTCTTGTTAGTCCAGCCGCGGTAGTACCTGCCGGAGAAGTAACCATGTTCTTTAAAATCGCGGGATGCTGACCTGTCTCAGCTGCCATCTGGACTGCACCCAATACAGTCTGAATTGCCAGGCCCCGGGCATCCTCATGGCTGAGGCCGGAGGCCACGCCTCCGTCAATCAAAGCCTCTAAGAACAGGAGTACATAGGCTGGTCCGCTGCCCGAAAGCCCCGTGACAGCATCCAATTGCGCCTCCGGCAGCACCCAGACTTTTCCGGTCTCGGCAAAAATCTCTACGGCAGTATCTAGCTGCCCTTGGCTTACATGGGCATTAGGGCTGAGCACAACTGCCCCTTGACCGATAAGACATGGGGTGTTGGGCATTGCCCGGATCAGCGGCTGGGCCTTGTCTGTGCCTTCGGCCAAAGCCGCCAAGGAAACACCTGCCGCCAGGGAGATCAAGAGATGATTAGGGGTCAGCTCCCTTTTCAGCTCCGACAATACCTCCGCAACCTGGTTTGGCTTAACAGCGATAATAATGGTATGGGACTCCGCAGCCAATTCTGGGACCGATGCCCGCCGTGTACCCAGCTCTTCGGCCAGCCGATCTAAATGCTCCTTCCGCTTGTCCGCCAAAATAACGGCCTGGGGAGAAATTATCCCCGAAACGGCGAGCCGTCGGGCAACTGCACCACCCATAGCCCCTACGCCGATGATCCCTAAACCCTTCACTAAGTAAGCCCCCTCAAGGCAGTGCCGCTACAGATGTGTTACACTGCCGGTCACCCACGACATCTTCTTTTCCCGCACGTCTATGGAAGGATCCACTTCTACTAGAATATGGGCAGGGGTAAAAAGAAATACTCCGTCGGCAATCCGCCGCACCGTTCCATCCAGGGCAAAGGTAGTTCCGCTCATGAAATCGACGATCCGTTTGGCCAGGTCCCGATCGATCTCGTCCAAACACGCGATAACAGCCCGTCCACTCTTTAGATGATTAGCTATCTCCTCCACAGCTTCATAGGTGGTAGGAGCCGTCACCATCACCCGGGTTTGGGTCTGCCTGCCGATAGTGACCAGCTGCCCCCTCCGTTTTGCCGCCGGGGTCTCCTGCACCTGAGGTGTCTCTTGCTTCTCCTGGGCTTCGACCTCCAGCTCCGTCTCCTCCTCAAACCCCATAAAAGACAACATCTTGTCCATAAACTTAGCTGCCATATTCTCCCCTCCTCTCGGCCAAGATCAAAAACTTCTACCTACGCCCCAAAAATCGCGCTGCCGATCCGCAGAAGATTAGCACCTTCCTCTACCGCTACTTCAAAATCGTTGGTCATTCCCATTGACAGGTATTTCATCTCAAAATGGGGAAATCCTTTCTCCTGCAGCTTTTCCCCCAAAAGGCGGAGCTCCCGGAAAACCGGACGGGTCCTTTCCGGATCTTCCTCATAGGGTGCCATGGTCATCAAACCTTGGAACGCCACCCGCTGGCATGATATGACCTCCTCCAGTACTTTAGGGACCTCACTAGGGATAAAGCCGTACTTGGTGCTTTCCCCGCTGACATTTACCTGTAAGAGTACAGGCACCTGCTCTAATCCCATTGCCCCCGCCCGGCGGTCGATTGCCCGAATCAAGCGGACACTGTCCACAGAGTGAATCAAATCTGCTATCTGAAGGCACTGCTTTATCTTATTGGTCTGCAGATGGCCTATGAAATGCCACTCTATTCTCTCACGCCACTCAGCCGCCTCATGTTTGGCCAGAGCTTCCTGCACCCTGTTTTCGCCAATGGCGGCAATGCCGCTGTCGATCAGGGGAGCTATACCCTCTACAGGTACACCTTTAGTTACTGCCACTACTTGAACCGACTCCGGCGAGCGGCCGCTTCGCTGGGCGGCCTGGGCAATCCGGTCTCGGACCGCTTGCCAGTTGGCCAATACATCGACCATTATTTCGACAACTCCTTTATAACCTGCTCACAAGATGGATTCTAGCTCAAATTCCAGGTTCCTGCCCTAATGCCCATTTCTGTTGGAAAACTCTCCCGAAGTCAAGAAACCAGGCCTAGTCAGGATCTTCTCCCCTGCCTCAAGACCCCTAACAACAGCATCACCACCGGCCTCATCCAAAACCTCCACTGACCGAAACTCCGGGCCGCCCGGGCCAACCACAAATATCCCTTCCTGGCCCTGCCCCGTGACTATAGCCCTCGCTGGCACCCTAATGCCCATGGGCCCTTCCATCCGGACCCTAACCAACAAAGTCTCCCGCCTAAGCCAATCCAAAGGAAACTCGGCTAAGCGCAGCTTGTGCCCACCGTTTTCTTGTGATATAAACTCTGCCGAATACCATAGTTCCCGGCCTGAGCCGCTATCATCGAGGTAAATCTCCCTCACCTGCAGTTTGACTGAGTTTTCCAATGCTGCTTTCCCTAAAGCCACAGGATCTATTTCGAGATAAAGGAAGTTGGGACGAATTATCCGGAGAATTCTATCTCCCGGCAGTACCGCTTCTCCATCAGCGAGCTGCCGCCGGCGGGTTTTCTCTTTCATCTCCAAGGCTGCGATACCCCCCGACGGAGAGTAGACCACCTCTATTTCCCCGGTTGACGAGACGATTTCCGCCAGTATCGTTCCGGGGGCTACCCACTGGCCGTCCTGAACTAAGACTGTAATCCTGCCACTCACAGGCGCAGTGATTAGCTTTTCTTCAGGGATAACCAGCACCTCACCCTGCCATTCCCGCTCCAAGCGAACAGGTCCTTTTACTTCCATGCTGAATAGGCGGCAGACTATCGGCACCCCCACCCACCGCAGTGCCCCCAAGATCAAGAAAAGGCTGAGCAGCCAAAGGCCGATTCTCCCTGAAAATCTAGTTGCCATGGCTCTTGCCTCCAAAACATGGCCTTTGTTCATAAATTTGCCCAAGCTGCCGCTGAAATCCTCTTAAATACCAAAAGGACAGCGCCGAAGGTGAACTCCAACACTACCCTGTCAAGCAGCTCTCCTGCCAGCTAGTCACGTGTTCCCGGACTAACTTCAGATAAACAAACAACTGCAGTTTCTAGCCTCCGCTTTCTGATCTTTGTCACCTTGATTGTCAGTCCGTAGGCGTCAAGTTCTGGTGTACTGCCGTCATTGGGAACAGTACCCAAGAGGCCAAACACAAACCCGCCAAAGGTATCATAGTCCTCGTGGGGCAGCTCTACCCCCAGGTGTGCCGCTACATCATCCAGCGGCGCAATGCCTCTGATCCGCCAGGTCTGTGAGTCTATTCGCTCGATGGGGGGCAGCTCCCTGGGGGCTGAACGATCATCATCGAGATCCCCCACCAGCTGTTCCAGCAAATCATTCATAGTTATGATGCCGCTCATTCCTCCATAATCGTCAACGACAACGGCAAAGTGGTTCTTAGTTTTCTGCATGTTGCGGAACAAGACATCTGCCCGCACGGATTCGGGAATGAAGAAAGCCGGTTGCACCGCGTTCTTCATTACATTTTCACGGCTTCGGTCCTTGAGCCTCAGATAGTCCTTTGCCTTCAAGACACCCACCACATGGTCTGGGCTTTCATCGCAGACAGGGTATGCCGAATACCTGGTCTCAGTGATGGTCTGCTCCCACTGTTCATCGGTTTCATCAAGCCACAGGATGGAAACCTCGACCCGATGTGTCATAATCTCTTCTGCAGAAATATCGTCGAACTCAAAGATGTTGTGAATCATACTCCGTTCGGAAGGGGGCAGGGTTCCCTTTTCCTTAGCAGCATCCAAGATCAGGCGGATCTCTTCCTCGGCGCTTCCATCCTGCTCGCTGTTGGGATCAATACCCATAAGCCGCAGCAGACCATTGGTGGAAACGGTAAACAGCCACACAGCCGGTGTGAATATCCTTGCCACTAGGTAGATGAGCCTTGACATCCGCAAGGCGATCTTTTCGGCTCTCTCCATGGCCAATCGTTTGGGAATCAGTTCACCTAAGAGCACAGTAAAATAGGTTAGGAGAAGGGTTATACCGCCAACAGACAAGATATTAACTAGGAGCGGAGGCGCATTGAGGCCGATGCTGACAAGCCAATCCACTAACCGATCGGAGAAGTTTGCCGTTGCTACAGCACTGCTCAGCAGGTTGATCAAAGTGATTCCAACCTGAATCGTAGCAAGAAAACTTGCAGGCTGCTCAGTCAGCTCGGTGAGCAGTAAGGCCCGCTTATCTCCCGATGAGGACAGCTGGATCAACCTGTTCTTGTTCAAGGTTAGAACAGCGATTTCAGCACTCGCGAAGACAGCATTTAGGAGAATGAACGTAAATTGAAGCAGTAACAACCATAACAAAGGACTGTCGGTCAAAACAACAACCTCCTGAACCAAAGTTGATACCTTTGACTCTACCAGCAGCTGTGACAATCCAATGCCATTACCGCAATAAAAAAACACACATTAAGGAGGACAATATACAATTGTCCCCGATAATGTGTGTATAATACCTAAACGATATTTGCCGATTTCTAAATGGCCTCAGTCTGAAATGCCGCCGCTCGGACGCCTCCGGCTCAGAATTATCGGTCATTCTAGCATTCCAACCTTTCAAGGCCATGATATAACAGATTAAACCAGATTGTCAATAACTCAGGACGGCCCAACCGGGCAGCTCCGGCTCCTTCTCCCATCCTATGCCCCCAAATAAGCTTCCCGCACCTGCTTATCGGCAGCAACCTCCCGGGCTGGACCGGAAAACACTATTCTGCCGGTTTCCAATACATAGGCGGTATCGGCCACAGACAGGGCCATATGGGCATTCTGCTCAACCAACA
>JAAYGR010000307.1 GCA_012727675.1 Bacillota bacterium | reverse complement strand
CGGGCCAAGATTGCCGCGCGCACGGCGTTGGACGTGGGCTAGATGCACCGGAGTAGCATGTATTAGTCAAAACTCCCTAGGAGACACTACAATTGTTGGACTCCTAGGGAGGTGATTTGGATGGGCATGCAGCCGATCATTGCTGTGGATGACCAGATGGCTGGTGTCAAACGGGCACTAGAAGAAAGAGGCTTTCAGGTTCAGGACCTGAGCAAGGGCCTGGACCAAGCAGCGGCAGTAGTTGTAAGCGGTCTAGATTCTAATATGCTGGGGATGCAGGATATAGCTGTCCATGCTCCAGTCATCGATCCCGCCGGGCGGGACGTCGAAGAAATAGTCGCCGATGTCAGGCGGGTTGTTGAACTGCGAAGCTGAGGACATATCCATTGACGAAAAGGAAAACGGGCCTACACTTGGGCCCGTTCTTAAGTTGACTGCACTTATTTAGGTGGCTCAGAAGCTATTCCCCTGAAGATGGCGCAGCATGGACTGCAGCCCAGCCATCTGCATGGAGGAGAGGCATTGGCTTCTGATTCTTTTCATCCATACACAGATTGGGATGGAAATACTCCCAATACCATCCCAAAACTGCGGCCATGCTGTTGGCTATGACATCGGCCATTCTCATTACCAGGCTGAGACGGGTGTTCTGCAGGACGAAATACTCCATGAAGCCTCCTACATTTACTACCCCAATTAAGTGGGCGGAACCCACCTCTGTCAGATTCTTGTTCACACCGGTACCGGGCTTGAGAGGACCATCTTTGATGCTGATGTAACCGATGTTTTCAGACCTGCCCAGACAGGCATCAACGGCCAGCACAAATGACGGTCTTCCGTCCTCCTGCAGCAGTCTAGCATAATCGTCTAGATTAGCTGCATGGACCGGCTCATCTAAGGTTCCGAACAGCCGTACCCCTGGCGGGAATGAGCCCAGCGAGGACAGTTTTGAGCCCACCAGTGGTCCTAAACAGTCACCGGTGGACCGGTCAGTCCCTATGCAGACAATTTGAAGGGGAGCTAGTACCGGATGGACCCGGGGAAGGAGAAAATTCCACAGGTCATGGGCCAAAGCCTCGACAGCCCCTGGGCCGTCGACATGGACTCGGGAGATGAGAGCGATGTCATTTCCCAGCCCAGAGGTCTTGGTCAACTTGATCACTCCTCACAGCCTAACTATTTACATTGAAGTATATGATGAAGGGCAGCCGTCTATACATGTAATAAGAATGGAACTTTTGGGGCGCTGCCCAAGGGTGCTGGCTGATTTGAGAGGAGCCTCTGATTGATGACGGGTAGGCAGCGGCAGATGGCAGCCGCATATATTGGAGCTGTTGTAGGTGCAGGCTTCGCGTCAGGGCAGGAAGCATTGACCTTCTTCGTTATCTACGGACCTTGGGGGCTGTTGGGAATCGTAGTTGTTATGGTGGGCTTGGCCGTGATCGGTGCCCTCAGCTTTGCAGCGACTCAAGAACTAGGAGTCGAATCATATAAGGAACTGCTGGAGACAGTCAGTACTCCTTTCTGGTCAAAACTCTATGATATCTTCATTACTTGCTTTCTCTTGGCCGGTGTCGGAGTTATGCTGGCCGGAGCCGGATCACTGGCTCAGCAGCAGTGGCACTTGCCGGTGATGTTGGGCGTAGGGGTAACTGCAGTAATTACCGGTATCAGCTGCTACTTAGGCATCAAAGGCGTATTTCTTCTTAATACATACTTGGTGCCGGTTATGGCTGCGGCTTCCGCTAGCCTGGGTCTGCTGGGACTGGGTGGTCTATGGAGTAAGAAAATCCTGCAAGCAGAAACCCTTGCTATGTGGTCTTCAACTCCATCGCCTTTGGTTCCCAATTGGTGGCTTGCGGCCGTTATTTACCTATCCTACAACTCCATGCTGGGCATTGCCGCCTGTACGCCACTTGCCGCCTCCTTGCCAAGGCGCAAATGGGCAGTATGGGGAGGGGTAGTGGGAGGCCTAACCTTAGGATTTATGCTCCTCGGCTCCAGCCTTGCTATCTGGGATGCTGGTCCCCAGGCTGCCCAGATGGCAGTGCCCCTAGCCTGGATAGCCTCCCTGACCGGCCCAGGCTTGGGCAGTCTCTATGGAATCATCATCTGGTTTGCGATGCTCACTACAGCAGCAACCAATTTATACGCCGTTGTCAAGCGCCTAGGGCGAAGTCCCAGACCGGACATTTTAGGTGTTCTGCTGGCCCTGGGCTTTGGCCTTTCACTCCTTGGTTTTAGCTCACTCATCGAGCTCCTTTATCCCTTTTTCGGCTACTTAGGATGCTTCTACGGGTTGCAGATACTAAAATACTATTTCCGTCGGTGGCATGCTGTTAGAAAGCGCAAGTAAGCACCAGGGAGTGGAATGCTCCCCTAGCTAACCTGATGTCAGTGCGATATAATAAGGGCAAAAATGGGAGGAGTTAGGCCCGGCATAGCCGCGAGTGCCGCAATCCTAATGACAATCAATAATGAGATAACCGAGAGAAGGTTTCGGATTAACCGCTTGATGGAACTAGGAAAAATGGACGAAGCTAGGTCCGAGCTGGATGCTTTGAGGGAGTTAGAGGGTGAATCGGCCTTTGTCCTCAACAAGCTTGGGGTTATCGCTGTCAGCAGCGGTAAGTTCGATCAGGGAAAGGCATACTTCGAGAAAGCCCTAACCGTCGATGAGGGTTATGTACAGGCATACAATAACCTTGGGAATATTTACAGGGAAATGGGCGATTTGGACCGAGCCATCGAATACTATCAACTTGCACTTAAGTATGATGAAGAATATGCCACCGCCCATCATAACCTCGGTGTTGTCTACAAGCAGAAAGGTGATATACATAAATCAGTCGAACATTTGAAACAAGCTAACCGACTTCAGACCGTGATGGCCCGGCGGGAACTGGCCCAATCCCCTCTGGGCAAGAAAAAACCATTAGCCTGGTTGTTTATAGCAGTATTAGTAGTGCTGCTGCTTCTTTACAGAGCCAAAACATAAGTAAGGTCAACAAAGGGAAGAACCGGACTTCCAGCACACCGGAGCATTGGGCGGCAGACAACGGCTGCAGCACCACCAGGGGCTTTGCTCGGGAAGGAGGGCTCATGAGTGTATCTCGTGATCAGTTTACGGCGCCCTGTGTTACTGCTGGCGGTTGCAGCGATGATCATCGGCTGTGTGTCAACAGCGGGGTATGCATTTGTAACTTCGTATCTTTCCGGTGACACTATAGTGTCAGGCGTGAAGGTGGCCTCAATCAATGTCGGCGGCCTCACCATCCAGGAAGCAGCTACTTATCTATCCAGCTATTTGGATGAGATTGTCCAGAGGCCCATCACAATCGTCCACGACTCAATGGAATGGCGGCTGTATCCCCACGATATCGGCATTACACCGGATCTCGAAAGCATCCTGCTGGCAGCCTTCCAGGTGGGAAGGCAGGGAAACATCCTTCGCAAGCTGGCAGAACATTACCAGAGTCAATTGGAAGGCTGGGACATCCCCCTTATTGTCTCAGTAGATGAAGCAAAACTCACCAATGCCCTCCGCAGAATAGCGGTTACAGCAAACATCCCACCCCTCGATGCCCGCATAACCCTAACCGAAGATGACGCGATCGAAATTATCCCGGGGGTTCCTGGGCAGAAGGTAGATATGACAGAGCTCATTGAAGATGTAATCGCTGCTTCCACAAGGCTAAATGATCGTAGAGTAGTTCTAAGACCAACGCTGGTTATTCCTGATTTCAGCACAGAAGATGCTCTTGCTCTTAGGGTCCAGCGCTGTATAGCTGAGTACGCCACTACCTTCGATGCCGAGGATCTCAATCGGGTCAACAACATTCGCTTGGCAGCCAGCTTTTTGCATGGTGTGCTCCTTAAGCCAGGTGAAATGTTTAGCTTCAACAGCCGAGTGGGTCCCAGGCTGGACTCCGATGGATACAAACCTGCACCGGTGATTATCGGTGGTGAGCTGCTGCCGGGGATCGGCGGCGGGGTGTGCCAGGTTTCCACAACATTGTACAATGCTGTTCTTCTAGCGGGGCTTGATGTGATTGCAAGATCGCCCCATTCCCTTCCAATTACCTATGTGCCCTTGGGCCGAGATGCCGCTGTAGCCTACGATTATTTGGATTTGGCCTTTCGCAACAGCTCTCCCTATGGAGTATTGCTCAGTGCCAAAGTTGACGGCGATCGGCTGACCATCAAGATCTTTTCTGACGCTCCCCCGGAACGTTCCATAGAGCTGGAGAGCCAGCTTGTTAGGGTCTTGCACCCCCAGGTAATTACTAAAACAGACCCGACCTTGGGTCCCGGGGTCACGATCGAGGAAAGACGGGGACGCCAGGGTTATGAAGTGCTCCTCTGGCGGATCATAAAAATGGGCGATCAATTGATCGAAAAAGAACTGGTGGAGCGGACTATTTACTGGCCCCAAGATAGAGTTATCAGGCAGGGTCCGCCGGTAGAAGGGGAGGATGCATAGCGCTTCTATTAATTGAAGGAAATCCGTGCTCGTCGGAAACTATAGAGTCTTCCGGCCCTTAACGGGCCGGTTTCAACATTTCTAGAGCTGTCCCGTTACCTGCCGCCGGTTCAGTTCTGGCCTGTCAATAGACGTAGACTAGACGGGTCAGCGCTTTCGAATAATAACGATTGTACGGCGGCTCCTTTTGAGCCAGGGGCCGAGCAGTATCTGCAGTATCCAGCACACAGCGGTTCCCTCTTTTCCATGACTTGGTGGTCATCCCCGTATTAGAATATGGGAATTGGGGCCTGGAGGTGCGGATGGGCAAATCTCTTTCCATTGGACCGGGGGTAGCAGGGAAAAATCCCCTTTCTACCTAATACACAAGTATTGTAGTTAACGGTTTCAGTAAAGAACTCAAGAAAGCTGGCTCTAAGCTTAGGAACGGGAAGACTGCAGAATGGGGGCTTAATCATGGCTGGTAGAGTTACCCCTTTGGTGGACCATCATAGGGCCTTAGGGGCTCGATTTACTGAATTCGGCGGTTGGGAGATGCCCGTTCAATATACGGGAATCATTGATGAGCATTTGACTGTAAGGCAGACCTGCGGCCTGTTTGATCTCTCCCATATGGGGGAAGTAGAAATAAGGGGGCCCTTGGCACTGGAGTTCGCCCAATGGGTATTGACAAATGATATTACCCAGGTGGCTCCGGGGCGGGTTCAATACAGTCTGCTGTGCAGGGAGACAGGAGGAATTATCGACGACCTATTGGTATATCGACACGCCGATCGTGTGACTTTGGCAGTCAATGCCTCCAACACCGCCAAGGACTTGGAGTGGCTGCTGAAGCACGCCAGTGAACCTCCGTATCAAGGCAAGGTGGAAATCGTAAACGTGGGAGAAGAAAGGGCCATTTTGGCGGTTCAGGGGCCGGGGGCACCAAAGGTCGTGGAATCAGTCGGTCTGGACGTGCTGGATCTGCCCTATATGGCATTTCGTCTGCTGGGCCAAAATGGGGAGCTTATGGTGTCCCGCACAGGGTATACAGGGGAATTAGGCTACGAGCTCTACATGCCTGCGGCCGATGCTCCCCAGTGGTGGGAAAGGTTTATGGCCCTGGCTGAGCCGATGGGTCTAAAACCGGTTGGTTTAGGGGCCAGGGACACCCTGCGGCTGGAGATGGGATACACTCTGTACGGCAACGATATCGATGAGTCTACGACTCCTTGGGAGGCTGGACTCGGCTGGGCGGTAAAGCTGGACAAGGAATTCATCGGCCGTGATGCACTGGCAGATACCAAGGGCAAGAATACCCGGCGGTTAGTAGGTTTTATGCTGCAGGAACGGGGAATTGCCCGCAAAGGGTACCCTGTACATGTAGACGGTCAGCCCGTAGGAGAAGTCACCAGCGGCTGTATGTCACCATCCCTAAATCGTGCCATCGGTTTGGCTTATGTGGACATTGACCGGGCAAAGACCGGTACGCCGATAGAGATAGTGATACGGGGTAAAGCGGTGGCGGCACAAATTGCCCCATTGCCCTTTGTACCCTCCCGGGTTAAGGATACTGTTAGCTAGAGAACTGAGAATCACAATTAAGGAGGAACTGAAAATGAAGGCGCCAGCTGATCTAAAGTACACCGAGAGCCATGAGTGGACAAAGGCGGTTGAAGATGGGGATATCCTCACCATCGCCTCATCTGACGCGAAGTCCCGGGGGAGAGGGACATAATCCTCAATATTCTCCACCGCCAGGATCGGCTGCCCG
>JAAYGR010000306.1 GCA_012727675.1 Bacillota bacterium | reverse complement strand
GGCAGGCAAGAGTCCTTCTTCCACAGGTAGACGGATGGGCCTAAGTTGACCTTCATCGCTTCTAAGAAGACACCGATACCCTATGCCAGTCTCCGTAAACTGGCGCTCGATCACAATCAGGTCCTCCGGAGTAGGCTGCAGCAGCTTCCTGAGCCAGCTGACCATTCCATTCTCTCCTCATCTTACCAGTCTAGCTACTTCATGGTAATATCTGGCTTGCCACTCCCGACTGTGGTGAATCCATAGTACGCAAGCATCCCTATCCTTCAGACTGGGTGGATAGGTAATTGAACGCCTCCCCGAGGCATGACGGGCGAATCTCTGCTCGTACACGTGCCTTGGATAAATGTAAGCGGCATTATTTATGTCCAGGAATTCGATAACAGCCACCTGCGGGAAAACGAGAAAAATGGCCTTGGTGTTGCCGGCATTCCGGACTCGGACATACTCCAGGCCGTCCTTGAACATCCTCCAAAACGCAAGCCGTTCGCTATCGTAGGCGAGTCTGTCAAAGAAGTCGACGACAGTCCGCCAGTCGAGCCATTTCATAAACTTCCTCTGGCTTTCCTCGGAAATCCCTTCCCAAAGCCGGCGCCCATCCGGTTCATCAGGCCTGCGGAGGTGTTCGAGGGCATGGACGAGAACAACGTCATTGTCGTCAAATTCATCCAACAAGTGGAGGTAGTTGTCAATGACTCTCCTGTAATCGTCTTTCCATCTGTGCCAGAACTCATCAAGGGAACTGTGGATGAACTCAGAGGTCTCCCTTGCCTTGTACATTTCCGGATACTCCAACAGAAAGTACTGCCTTAGGAGCTCTAGGGCCAAAGGCGAATCCGAGCTTATCTCATATAGGTCCAGGAGGTCAGCAAAGGGGGAAAGGCTGATTGCGAATATGATACCAATATATGCCACCGGGTTTTCCGATGTCATGGCGGCAAGTAAAGTGGCGGCTGCCTCTGGCTCGTGGACCAGATTGCCCTCCGACAGCCCTCGGGCAACTAATACCGGCAAATAGCGGTCAGCATAGGATGACTGGAAATGCTTCCAAACAGACCTAGCATATCGCGTCTTCCAGCGATGCAGGAGAAGCCTAGCCGCCTTAGGTTTGGCCGGATCTGAATCTCGAATCTGGGGAAACCCGTAGCAAATTTGGTCGACGTCCCGGGTTGAAAACCTGGCGGCCTCTCGTTCGACGTCAGCTTCATCGATGCTGCGGAGAACATTTAGAATCCCTTCGAGATCTAACCCCTCCGATACCGGTTCCTCAAGGGGACCGTCCCCATCCGGGATTTCAGCCGCGAGTTGGACCGCTAGTCCTTTCAGTTTGCCCGGCTCAAAACGGAAACTGGGAATCACCCATTTCCACCCCATAGCCGATCCCACCTACCTGTTTTCCAACAGCTCACGAATCTGCTGAATAAGCTCATCGTCTCTCAAGCGGAACTGAAACTCTACACGGCGCGACCTGTCCCAGTCGATAACCCCGTCAACCTTGAGAGGCTGACTCCACGAGCGGCCATTAGCCGTAAGCACAGTCTGAAGCAAGTGTTTCTCCGGAAAATCGGGAAACTCGGGGCTTAACACGTAACGAACCACCGCATAGGCTCTTCGTTGTGATAGGTCCAAATTGTATAGGTAGGAGCCTGTCTTATCTGTATGCCCTTCAACGATAATTTGAGCAATATGAGGGCGAAACGCGGGACTGAGGATAATGCTCATGTACTTGGGTATGAACTGCTGCAAGTGCTCCCGGCCGCTGTCACTAATCTCCGTTTTGTCGACTTCAAAGAACACCCCGCCTTGAAAACGGATGGCGCCAGTTTGAGGGTCGACTTCAACTCCAATGGCTTCGTCCATAAATTCTTGTCGCAAGGCTTCGATTATGTCGGACCTGATTCCCAGGAGCCTATTGATTTGTGCTTGCTTGGCGCCAAGGGCCGCCCGGGCTTGCTTAAGCTCTGTCTCGATGTTCGTTAGGGTTCTTTGCTTTTCTTCGTGGGCCGTTTGAAAACTGTAGACCATGAGGGTTAGAAAGAGGATGAAAACCATCAGCAGTCCAGACAACATATCAGCATAGCATTCCCAGTAGCGGGGAGCCTCCTTCGCCGGCTCAAGGCTCTCAGCGTGCTGTAAGGGGGACGAACGAATCAAGGGTAATCACCTTAACCTTAGGATATCTCAGCATCAACGCCAACCTGCTCCTCAACCTCGCTGTTGGCGCCGAGCCTGTCTCCAAATTCGGCAACGGCTATCTCCAGTGTCTCTCCCAGGTCCGATAGAGCACGTTCGACTCGGTCCATCTCATCGGGGATATTCTCCACAGAGTCCCTCACTGCACTGATCACAGCTCCAAGTCTACCCGTCACATCACTCAGCAAGCTGTCGAACTGGCTAAGGGAGTACTCAAGCCCACCGTGGAGCTGCTTGGTAAAGCTCTGTATTCCTGCAGAGAGCTCCTCCTGCAAGTCCCGCAAATCCCGGGCGGCACTTCCCCAGAACCTCCTCATCTCCTCTAGTTCTTGCTGTAGGCCTTGCCTGTACCCTTCCTGGGCCGCTGACAGCTGCTCCTGCATTTGTGATGCCACCGCTAGTGATTCTCCTATTCTCCCATGAATTGCCTGCAAGTTAGTCAGGGCATCCGACAAGGATTGAGCCGAACTTGTAACATCCCCCGCAAGACCGGCAAGGGCCTCCTGCAACCCAGTAAAGACGGGCACCTGGCTTTGCAACTTGCTGGCAAGCTCCAAGGAAGAACTGATGGTCTCTTGCTGTGTCCGGACGCTGTCTGCCACCTCCCCAACCAGCTCCGAAAGATGCTCCTCGAGTTCACCGTGCATCTTGGCCATTTCTTCCGTGCTTCTGTGCAGCTCCATGACATTAGGAGCGACACTGGACATGGCGGCTGCCGACTGAGCCATGTCCTCGCTAAGACGCCCTAGAAGTCCTTGTAATCGCTCGCATACTGGGACCTGAGCCTGGATTCGCTCGACCAGCTCAAGGGATACGGCAAGATTCTTCCGTTGCTCTTCGGCACCGGCAATGAGCTCTCCTACTAACGCCTTCAGCTCGTCCCTCGTCGCCTTTTGCCACTCAACCGTCTCTTGGATAGTCCTGCGCAATGCATCCAGCTGTTCTTGGGTCGCTTCGTTCAGCGAAGCATTGAAGCGTTCCGCCATCTTCGTCATGCCTTCAATCTGAACCCTGGAGCTGCCTTCGGTGAACTCCTCAAACACCTTAGCAGTCTGGGCCATGTAAGGCT
>JAAYGR010000006.1 GCA_012727675.1 Bacillota bacterium | reverse complement strand
GCAGCTGGCAGATATGGTGGAAATTATGCGCAGATTGGGGTTTCGCCGAGCCGATACCAGGCTTTCGCATATAATCATCGATGAGAACGATAAGCTGTGGTTAATCGACCCAGTTAACACGATGAAAAAGAGCCCTCCTTACCCCCGGAAGCTGCTCAAGGGGTTGGAGCGCCGTGGACTGGCCCAGCAGTTTCTCGAATGTGTCCGGGAAAGATACCCTGAAAGCTTCAGGCGCTGGCAGCCGTACCTTGCTGCTTCGACCGCCGAATAGTCAAGCCGGGTGCGTAACCGCGGCGTATCTTGCGGCAGCCGTCTAAGGATGGCTGTTTTTTTGTCCGCTGCGGTTGTTGCCGGTTGAATGAATGGAGAGGGGATAGGGGACAGAAAAAACTTTTGCCGTGTAACATATTTGTTGCAGGATTTGGGTGAGAAGGAAAGAACTTAATGTATGAGAACGTTCACACATGGTACTCTTTCAGACTGCGGGTTGGTTCCAATGGCCAGGAAAAAGACCAAGACACCTACTATCAAAGATGTAGCGGCCGCGGCTGGTGTTTCCACTTCGACTGTGGGACGGGTACTCGGCGGATATGGATATGCCAGCCCAGAGACTCGCAGGAGGGTAATGAAAGCTGCCAAGCAGCTGGGTTATCGACCTAATGCGATTGCCCGGAGCTTGAAGACCAAGCAGAGCAGGATTATTGGGTTTTTCCTATCATCCATCACCAATTTGTTCCACGCTCGGATAGCCGAAGGGTTGCAGGAAGTGGCCAGCTCGTATGGTTACAACGTAGTTATTTGCTGTACCGGCCTGAACGCTAACCGTGCTTCTGCGTTCGGACAAATGCTGCTGGAAAGCCAAGCTGCTGGAGTAGTGTTCTCGGTACCAGGTGATGAAGCGGTTATTCGTGTAGCCCAGTCTTTGCTAGACAACGACATTCCTGTAGTAACCTGTCATGGTTCCATTAGAATTCCCAGTCAGGACAGAATAGTATGCGATGACTTCCAGGGCGGGTATCTAGCTGCCAAACACTTAGTGGAGCTAGGCCATCAACGGATAGGCATTATAGGGGTAAAAGACAGCGGCACAAGCGCCAGACGGATTCAAGGAGCAGCGTCCTTTCTTAAGGAACATGGGATCGTTCCCAGCCGCGTCTCTATCGTTGAGGTGGTAAGCTATTCTACTGAATCTGGGTATACCGGTGTTAAGCTGCTATCAGCTAGAGATGAAAAACCAAGTGCCATTATCGCAGCTAATGATCTGATGGCATTGGGCGTCCTGGAGTGCTTGGAAGAAATGGAATTGCGGGTCCCGGAGGATGTCTCAGTTATAGGATTTGATGATAGTTTTGCTGAAATGACACGCCCTCGGCTGACAACGGTGGCATTACCAATGTATGAAGCTGGCCAGGTAGCAGCACAGCTGCTGCTTGAGCGGATTGAAGGAAAGGATGTAGGAGAAGAACGATTCATTACGCTGCCGGAGCGGTTAGTGGTAAGAGAGTCCACCACTGTTTATAGGTGAACTCATTCAGCTGTCAAGTCCGAGGGTTCTGCTTAAAAGCAAGTCGACAAAGGCGAGTCAGGACCGAAAGGAGAGGATGCGTGGCAGAGCAGGAAAATGCTGCTGTGATAGGTTGGACAGCTTTTCAGGAACTGGGAAACAAAACTACCGAGATTGCGAATGGAGGTTGCAAGAGTGAAGCGTAGTTGCAGGTATATCGGTGTGGTGTCGCTTGTCTTGATTCTTTTCGTCATGCCGACGTTAGCTGCCGCTCAAGTCAGCTTGGAAGTGTGGAATGACTTCAATCCAGCAACTTCGATTGATGCCCGTGCATTAGTCGAGGCCTATAGAGAGTATGAACGGTTGAATCCCGGTGTCAAGATTAATCACAACACCATGACATACGCGGATTTGCGTCAAAAGGCAGTTGTTGCCAACCAGGCAGGAACTGGCCCTGACGTACTCCATATGCTGGGTGAGTGGGTAGCAGAGTTTTCTGCCTTAGGGATCATCGAAGACATTACCGATCTGGTAGAGAACTGGGAAGACAAGGATCAATTCCCTGCTAGCACTTGGGCAGTAGCAACGAGTCAAGGACGGATCTACGGCATACCAAGTATTGCTAGTACCCGTGCTTTGGTGTACCGGAACGACCTCTTTGAGGAAGTCGGAATTGCAGAACCTCCCGTCACTTGGTCTGACTTGAGAGATGTAGCCAAGAAGCTCGCCGTAGACCGAGATGGCGACGGCAGGGCAGACGTTGCAGGTTTCGCTTTCTGTTCATCCACAGACGCTGTCAGAGGGCCCCAGGAATTCTTGGTTCTGCTCTGGTCCACCGGCGCTGAACTCGCCGTGCAGACAGATGGCAAATGGGTTCCCGGCTTTACCGTAGACCAGGTAAGGGATGTCTATCAGCTCCTTTACGACATGATGCATGTAGACAAGAGTGTTCCAGAGTATATTCGCGGCTGGGAATACAACGATTTGGACCAGGCCTTTGAGGTCGGCACTGTAGCAATGTGCCAAAACGGTGCTTGGATGGCCAACCGCGCTACCAGATCTGCAACCGGTGAGCACTGGCGGACGGCTGCGGTTCCGTATCAGAAGGTGCCTGCAACTTACATGGAAGTCAAAGTTGAGGCCATTGGTGCCCACTCAGCAAATAAGGCAGAAGCTTGGAACCTTCTCAGCTACTTAATGAGTAAGGATCAGATGTACAGCTTCACCAAGTACGATAATCTGCCCTCCCGCTCCGACGTCATGGCACTGCCTTATTACCAGGAAAACGAGATCTGGTGCAAGACGTTTCTAGAGCTTGTTCCCCACGGAAAGGTAATTCCGTCCATTCCACTGTCACAGGTGTTCCTCTCATCAATGGAGTACTTGCAGGCAGTACTCTACAAGCTTGCAACACCGGAGCAGGCTGCTCAGGGATTCTATGATGACACAGCAGCTTATCTAAGTACACTGCGGTAGGATACACGTAAACCCGGAGGGAATGGCCTTCTATTGGCCATTCTCTCCCTCGATTATCTTCATCAAGTTCTGGAGGAACAAGCCATGAACAAATCTCGGCGTACGCAAGCGACGTCAGGTAGTCTGGCCGGCAGCGCCTTGGGGCGTTACGGTTATTTGGTCCCTATATTCGTCTTGTTTATTTTGGTTGAGCTTTATCCCTTTGTCTATTCAGTGGTCCTAAGTTTTTGGAACAAGCATCTGCTCCATCCCAACGCTGATCAATTTATCGGATTGGGCAATTACATTAAGATGCTCCAGAGCCCACATTTTATCCGGGCCATACGCAATTCTACTGTGTTTACCGTTGGGTCTGTTGTATTTGAATACCTGGTGGGACTTGGTTCAGCACTTATTCTTAATAGCAGGCACATTAAATTCAGGAACTTATTCCGTGCCATTGTGTTATTGCCCTGGGTGGTTCCCATTGCCGTTAACTCATTGATCTGGAAATTTATGCTTTCCCCCAATTTTGGCTTCATCAATCAGCTGCTGGCGGCTATTGGTTTTCCGCACTTGCTTACTGTTAACTGGCTCGGGGACATTCGCTATGCCATGCCGGCGGTAATTTTCGTCAACGTCTGGCGGAGCTTCCCATTCTACACCATCACTCTCTTGGCTGGTCTTGCCCAGATCCCATCGGATTTGTATGAGGCGGCCTCCATAGATGGAGCGAGCAAGTGGCAGTCTTTTATTCACATTACCCTGCCTGGAATTAGGGGTGTCTCGCAGGTGATTGTAGTACTGCATATCATCTGGACCTTCGTCAACTTTGACGTGATTTATCTGCTTACCAAGGGCGGCCCCCTAAGAATGACTGAAGTTGTGCCTACCTTGCTTTACCGGGAAGCCTTCGACTTCTTCAATATGGGATATGCGGCGGCTATGGGAGTATTCCTGCTTGTTGTCTTAGCCATTACGGTAGGCCGGGCCTATACAAAAACGAGTTCCTTTCAATAAGGGAGGGCAGTGACTGATGGTAAGAGCCAGTAATGAAACCTGGGAAAAAATCGGGGTGTATATCTGTCTAATCATTTTGCTGCTCTTTGTGGGTTTCCCCTTTGTTTGGATGTTTATTACATCCCTTAAACCATCAAATGAGATTTTGACTGGAGGCCTAAGGCTGATTCCATCTCATTTCACCCTGCAGCATTACTATGATGTTTTTAAGTACGGTAATTTAGGTACCTATTTCCGCAACAGCGTGGTTGTGGCGCTATCGACAGTTGTTCTAAGCTTCTTGGCAGTCACTCCAGGGGCTTATGCCATTAGCCAACTGAAGTTAAGGGGATCAGCTGGGCTGGCTCGTCTTATCCTGCTTTTTCAAATGATGCCCGGCGTATTATTGCTCATTCCTCTTTATATCCTTTTGAAACAGTATAACTTGATCAATACCCACTGGGCACTCATTCTCAGCTACAGCACATTCACCATTCCCTTCTGTTTCTTGCTGTCAAAGTCTTATTTTGACGGGATACCCAGCGAATTGTTTGAGGCGGCATTTGTGGATGGATGCACTACTTTTGGTGCTTTTGTCAGAGTGGGGCTCCCGCTGGCAGCGCCGGGATTAATGGTCACCAGTGTCTATGCCTTCATATTGGCATGGAATGACTTCATGTTTGCCAATACCTTCATCAACTCGGACCACTTGCGCACGTTAACAACCGGTATCGTCACCATGCAGAACAGTTGGGGCGTACAGTGGGGAGCCATGACTGCTGCTGCAACAGTGACCACTTTGCCGGTATTGATTGTTTTTCTGATTGCCAACAAGTATATAATCGAGGGTCTTACAGCAGGTGCAGTGAAGGGTTAGGACGGTTGGAAGGAGATGATCGATAGCCAACGTTAACTGAACTTGTCATCTTTGCAGCAAGTATCGGAGGTTCGCTGAAACAACTGATGGGGAGGTTAGGGTATGTCGTTTAAAATAGCTTTCATTGGAGCCGGAAGTCTGGAGTTTACCAGGGGATTGCTCAAGGACCTGCTTTCAGTTGAAGAGTTTCATAATATCCAGATTGCCTTCACCGATATAAATGAACGCAACCTGGACATGGTTACCCAGATCTGTCAGCGGGATATTGATGCCAATGGGTTGGACATCAAGATTCAGTCTACGCTGGATCGGCGAGAAGCTTTAAAGGATGCAAAATATGTCTTCAACGTAGTGCGGATTGGCGGACTGGAAGCCTTTAAGCAAGACGTCGAGATTCCACTGCGATACGGCATAGATCAATGCGTCGGTGATACCCTCTGTGCTGGGGGCATCATGTATGCACAGCGGGGCATAGCGGCGGTGCTGGAATTCTGTCGAGATATCCGTGAGGTTGCGGCGCCAGGCTGTATTATGTTTAACTACTCTAACCCCAATGCAATGATCACCTGGGCATGCAACAAGTATGGAAAGGTGCCGACCATTGGGTTGTGTCACGGGGTTCAGCACGGCCATCAGCAGATCGCTGAGGTTTTCGGTCTAGATGTCAAAGACGTTGATATCGTCTGTGCCGGCATCAACCATCAGACATGGTACATCCAAATTAAGCATAAGGGAGAGGACCTGACCGGCAAGCTGCTGGAGGCCCTGGAAAAGCACCCTCTCTATAAGGAGACCGAAAAGGTTCGGATCGATATGCTGCGCCGTTTCGGGTACTACAGCACTGAGTCCAATGGTCATCTAAGTGAGTATGTGCCTTGGTATAGGAAGCGGGCTGACGAAATTAAGGATTGGGTCCACGTAGGAGGAGAGTGGGTCCACTCCTGGATCCACGGTGAAACCGGGGGCTATTTGCGCTACTGCATGGAGAACCGAGATTGGTTCGAAACTGATTTCCCCAGATGGATGCAGGAACCGCCAGCGAAGTTCGACCCCACCAAGAGAAGCGAGGAACATGGGTCTTACATCATTGAGGGCTTGGAAACAGGTAGGACATACAGAGGCCACTTTAATGTAGTCAACAATGGAGCGATTACCAATCTTCCCGATGACTGCATAGTGGAAGTTCCCGCATATGTAGATGCTTTAGGCATTCATGTGCCTATTGTTGGTGATTTGCCTCTAGGTTGTGCCGCCGTCTGCAATGCCAGCATTTCCGTTCAGAGGCTGGCTGTGGAAGCAGCGGTCCACGGAGATGATATGCTACTGCGGCAGGCTATGCTCATGGATCCACTCACCGGAGCAGTCTGCAATCCACCAGAGATTTGGCAGATGGTTGATGACTTTCTCATCGAACAAGAGCAGTGGCTGCCCCAATACGGCAAGGCTATAGCAGAGGCCAAGAAACGCCGTGCTACAGAAAAGCGGATTCCTACCAGGGATGATTACAAGGGTGCTGCTCGGCTGTCGGTGAGGAGTGTTGAAGAGCTGCGCAAGGTCCGTGGAACTCTTCACAAAGCCAATCCCAATGAGATATAAGAATATATAAGAAACACTTGAGTGTTTTCTG
>JAAYGR010000305.1 GCA_012727675.1 Bacillota bacterium | reverse complement strand
GGAATCGCTACACCGATTATCACCAAGATCCACATGAGCGAGGTTCCTTTTGATACCGATTCCTTTGCACCAGTAATCATGGTAGTAGAGAATCCCTGTATCATTATGGTACCGGCTGATTCTCCATACCAGAACCTTAACGAGTTCGTGGATGCAGCCAAGGCAAATCCGGGCAAAGTCTCCATCGGCAACGGCGGTGCTGGCGGTGGAACCCACCTTGTCGCGTTGGCCTTTGAAAACCATGTAGGGGCAGAGTTCCTCCATGTTCCCTTCGGCGGTGGCGGTCCTTCGGTAACTGCTGCTGTGGGCGGCCATGTTGATTCCATCAATGTGTCTGCACCTGAGGGCTTCACCAACGTGGATGCCGGTCAGCTCCGGATTCTGGGTGTACTTGGCGAAGAGCGCTTGGAGCGGTTCCCCGATGCTCCCACCGCTTTGGAGCAGGGCATCGACTTCTCCATGGCCATGTGGCGGGGTGTTGCAGCACCGGCTGGAACACCAGACGACCTGATTAAGACAATCCACGATATCTTCCTAGCCTGCATCGAGGATCCTGAGTTCCTGGCTCAGGCTGAAGATATGGGTCTAAGGGTTGTGCATTTCAACCCGGAACAGTTTGCAGAGTACATCGAGAGCGAAAGCCAGGCCTATGAAGAGCTGTGCAAGACCAAGGGGCTTGGCGATAGATACACCAAATAAGCATAAGCCAAAGGGGCCGCTCCGCGGAGCGGCCCTGCTTACACACTGCTGTATTCAGCCTTAGAAGCGAGGTGACCGGCTTTGAGTCGATCGGATTTTTGGTTTGGTATTGGCTTCATGATCCTGGGGGTAATAGTCTTTCTTCTTACGACGAACATGATGACGATGCCCATTGGCCTCAGTCCCGCCGACTACCCCAGGGTGATTGCAGTTGGGCTGATAATTCTAGGGGCTATACAGGCTATCCAGGGATGGAGAAAAGGATCGCCGTCCCTTAAGGAGCTGTATCCATCCGGGGCGATATGGCGGATGCTTGGTCTTGTAGTGATCACCTATGTTTATATTCAGCTGCTGGATATTCTCGGATTCTCCATTGCGAGTCCCTTATTCTTGCTCGTCGTCATGTACTATTTCGGCGTACGTAGGCCTGTGACCATGATAGCCATTGCTGTACTGCTTACTCTAATTATTTATCTGATATTCAGAGTCGCATTCCACGTGCCGCTGCCAAGGTTCAATCTGTTCTGATAAAGAGGTGAGAGGGAATGATAGAAAATATACTCCTAGGACTGGGTAATGTTTTTCAGCCTTTGACCTTCGTCCTGATGGTTGCCGGAGTAATCGGAGGAGTGATTGTAGGAGGCCTGCCGGGCATGACTTCCTCCATGGGCATCATCCTGCTCCTACCCCTTACATACCGGCTGGATCCGAAGGTTGCCCTGGTAATGCTGGCCGGCATGTATGCCGGGTCCATGTACGGCGGTTCAATCTCGGCTATTCTGCTTCGCACCCCCGGTACGCCCTCTGCGTCCGCAACACTGCTTGATGGGTATCCTCTAGCTGAGCAGGGACAAGCAGGGAAAGCCATTACTGTGGCCACCATAGCTTCAGCTGCCGGCGGCTTGTTCAGCGCGATTTGTCTGATCCTCATTGCCCCATCTTTGGCCAAGGTGGCTTTGAAATTCAGCCCTGCAGATTATTTCTCCCTAGCTATCTTTGGACTGACCATTATGGCCAGTGCTTCCGGGAAGAACCTGGTCAAGGGGCTGCTTGCCGGGTGGTTTGGCCTCTTGATCTCTACTGTTGGTATTGACCCCATTATGGGGGTAAACCGCTTTACCTTCGGAAACCCCAACTTGATGAGCGGTTTTCAGCTCCTTCCTGTTCTGATCGGAGTCTTTGCAATCTCCCAAGTCTTGGTGGAAGTTGAGCAGAAAACAAGGCCGCCTCGGGTCATGCAGGAGTTGGATGATACCTTACCAAACCGCCAGGAGCTTAGGCTGGTTGTCCCCGCGATCATAGTAGGCTGTCTTGTCGGTACCATGATCGGGGTAATCCCCGGCACCGGCGGAGCCATCGCCTGCTTCTTGGCCTATGACATAGCCCGGCGGCTCTCCAAGCGGCAGGAGTTGTGGGGGCACGGTGCTCTCGAAGGTGTTGCGGCACCGGAAGCAGCCAATAACGCTGTTACCGGCGGCGCTCTGGTACCAATGCTTACCTTGGGCATACCGGGAGACGTGGTTACTGCCGTCATGCTGGGTGCTCTGATGCTCATCGGAGTCCAGCCTGGTCCCCTTCTCTTTACCCAGAATGCTGAAGTTGTTTACACACTGCTGACTGGATTTGTGATTATTCAGTTTGTCATGCTAATCGTAGGCCTTTTCTCAGCAAAGATTGCACCCAGAATTCTAAGTGTGCCGTATAATCTTTTGATGCCGGCAATTCTGCTCTTCTGTGTTGTCGGATCCTTTACGCTGCAGAACAGCTTGTGGGATGTGAAAGTGGCCCTGCTCTTCGGGTTGATCGGCTACTTTATGAAAAAGCACAACTATCCACCCGCTCCTTTGGTTCTCGGGGTAATCCTGGGACCCATGGCAGAAGAACACCTGAACAGGGCCTTGCTTTTGAACCACAATGACTGGACCATCTTGGTCCGCAGCCCCATATCCCTGTTCTTCCTCATCCTGTCTGTGGTTTCTATCTTGACTGCACTGTTTGCCATTGGAAATCCAGTGAAGAAGACCACCAGCAAAGCAGCCTAGGGCAGGACAGGAGGGTGTTGAGGGTACGAGAATACTAGATGGAGGTTTGATTGAATGGATCGAAGGCAGGAAGTTGATATCAAACTGCAGAGGGTGCGTAAGCTTCTCCAAGAGAAAAACCTAGATGCACTTCTACTTAAGAAACAGCCCAACTTTTCGTGGCTCACAGCCGGCGGGCTGAATATGGTCGGGATCACCACTGAAATGGGCGTTACATCGCTCTTAGTCACCGAAACCGACGCCTATGTTATCGCCAGCCGCATTGAGGCAAACCGTATGATGCAGGAGGAAGGGCTGGAAGAGCTGGGCTTTAAGCTCCTCGAATACGAGTGGTATGATAACAAGGAGATGGACTTCGTCAGGGAGGTTGTAGGCGAAGGACGGGTCGGCGGCGATGCTGCAGTTCCCGGAGTAGTAGATGTTGGAGCCGATGTTAACCAGCTGAGATATGAACTAACTGAAGGTGAGATCCAGCGGTATCTTTTCCTGGGTGAAAAGGTTTCGGCAGCCATTGAAAAAATCCTCACCGAAGTCCAGCCCGGCGATACCGAGGCGGAGATCACCGGCCGGCTGGCAGCAGAGCTTTGGAAAGATCGAATTGACCCAACCGGCTACATGGCGGCAGCCGATGAGCGGGCGAACCTTTACCGGCATCCCATTCCCACTATGAATAAAGTCAAGAAGTACCTGATGCTGTGTGTAAATGCCCGGTATAAGGGTTTGATCACCACCATCACCCGCTTAGTCCATTTCGGCCCTGTGCCTGAGGAGCTGTGGAAACAGTATCTGGACAATGTCAAGATTGAGTGCACCATGATTGCCAAAACCAAAGTGGGTACTCCCATGAATGTGCCTCTCTTAACGGCTATTGACATGTATGAGAGCATGGGTTACCACGATGAGTGGAAGCTTCATCATCAAGGCGGTCCCATGGGTTACTACGGACGGGATATCCGGGTGCATCACAAAGTGGAGGAGAAGGTGCGGCCCAATCAGGCCTTTTGCTGGAATCCCTCCATCACCGGCACCAAGTCTGAAGATGGCTTTATCGCGACTCCCAATGGACCTTTGATGATCAGTAAACCTATCATCTTCCCAACTGTGGAAATGGAGGTTGAAGGGATTAAGTTTATCAGGCCGGACATCCTGGAGCGCTAAAGGAGGCAGATTAGATGGCAAAGGATAAACTGCGGGTGGCCATTGCCGGCTGCGGCATGATCAGTGATTTTCACATCAAGGCTATGAAGCAGATCCCTGAACTGGAAGTCTTGGGTGTCTGGGACATATCTGCCGATGCGGCCAAGGCCCTGGCGGAAAAGCATAGTGTAAAGGCCTATGGTTCCTATGATGAAATGATAACCGATCCCCAGGTAGACATCATCGATATCTGTCTGCCGGCGGGTGTCCATGCCCAGTACGGCTGTAAAGCGGCAGAGGCCGGCAAGCACCTGATTGTGGAAAAGCCCATTGATGTGACCAAGGAGGCCGGGGAGCAGCTGATTGCAGCAGCTGACAAAGCCGGGGTGAAGTTGGCGGTCATTTTGCAGAACCGGTTCGCCCCGTCCATGGCTAAGGTCAGAAAAGCATTAGATGAGGGGACTCTAGGGCGCTTGCTCTACGGTGAGGCAACCGTTAAGTGGTATAGGCAGGAGAGCTACTACACATCAAAGCCCTGGAAGGGGACCTGGGAGTTTGACGGCGGCGGTGCCCTGCTGGTTCAGGCGATCCATACAATCGACCTGCTCCTTTGGTTCATGGGCAGCAGAGTAAAGAACATCCAGAGCTTCGCCAGGACACTGCTTCATCCCATCGAAGTTGAAGATCTGGCGGCGGCGGTATTGGAGTTTGAATCAGGAGCCTTGGGATATATCGTTGGTTCCACCGCGATGAAGCCGGGCTTCCCCGAGCGGATAGAGCTTTATGGCGAAAAGGGTTCCATTGCCCTGGAGGCTGGGCGCATCGTTCGCTGGCAGGTAGAGGGAATGAATGAGGAAGACTACCTGGATCCCGCGCCTAGAGGCTCAGGCAGCTCAGATCCCGGCGGAATCCCGCTGGAAAATCATACTGCACAGCTGCAGGCCATTGCCAGGAGCATCCTGGCTGGGGAAGAGCCGCCGGTGAGCGGCCCAGAAGCCATGGTGTCTCTAAACTGCATTTTGGATATTTACCGGCTGGGCGGAATGGAGCCTAAGAAGTAATACAGACACCTTGAAGCAGGTCATAATGGGAAAAAAAGAGGGGACTAGCTCCCCTCTTTTTGTTCGTAGTCTGAGGTGCCCGTACAAGGCGCCTAACCTGGCGAGGAAGTCTGCTGTTAAGGCTGCAACTGCGAACTATACACCCCGCGGATAAGGAGCCATGTGACGTCTAGGTTCGTGATTGAATGTATCCGAGGGATTCAAGCTCAGCGATGGTTGAAACGATCTCCTCCCTGGAAAAGTGAGGTTTGATATTCTGTATCTCCCGGATAAAATGGTCTCTATCCTGGTTTCTGCCACTATTGACCGCATCACGGTCTACGAAGACAATAGTGGAAAATAGCTCAAGTTCTTTTACTCGTCTGGGGCCAAAAGTATCAAGCAGTTGGTCTATTTCTGACTGGTACTCACTAAGGAAGTCATTTGCTTTGTCCTTAATGATCTGGGCATTCTCAGAAGGTGTTATGCTATAACCGCTTGAACTTGAATCAAGGGAGACCTGTACGCCTCCTAGGCAATGCAAGTAGTCTAGGTCATTGGCAAGCTCGCTGCAAAAGGGACCGTGAAGATATAGGCTGTATTGATAGCCAGCGGGAACATTAAATACTGCTTGCAGTAGGTAAACCAGCTTTTGCAGAGCAGTCTTGCCAAATTTTTGCCGGCTCGCATGCATCCTGTCTGTCAGCAGCACGATGAGTGCATACCGATGCCAGGGGATATCGATCTTCACCTTATCCATCTCCTTTTGCTTTCTTCACATACTTGGCCACTATAGACTCTGCTTGCGTTTTTCTCTCCCAAGGCACATAAATCCTTTTTTGTTCAATGGGGTTTAGGCCCTTAACTAGGCTGGACATACTCGACAACAACTTGGTTCTACGGGAATTATCTCTGTTCGTTTCCGGCAAGATATGAATGTCCTCCTTGCCGAACTTATACCATGTTGCACTAGGCGGTTGATCAATGAAACCTATAGTGTCTCCCAATAGGTCCGTAATTTCATCTAGCGTAGCTAGCTCTTCCAAGCTAGGAGTCTCGCTCGTCTCATAAATGCACCGGTAGTGTCTACGCTCCTTTATTAGGTTTGCATGTTCACCGCCTTGACCTGCTTCAATACAACCGTATACAAACCAGTCGTTCCATGTGAGGTAGTTCTTAATGTTTTCTTCGGAAGTAGGTGCGCAAAATTTCCCTTGAGGCGATTGAATGGGTCTCGGCGCTTCGCTTAGGATATGTTGCATAGCTTGGGATATATGGTAATCATAGGCTCGCCTCGTATGTTGGTAGTAGACTTGGGTAAACATCATATAACGGGCTATAATTAGTCCTTCAGCGGCGTGCCATCCCCCATCCTCTATGGCCAAGACCGGCTGTTCATGCTCATCAAAGGCTACTGTCAGGGTAACCATTAGTCTTTCTAGATCAAATTTACCGTATCGTACACCAATATGGAGAGAGTCACGGAGCAGATAGTCAGCTCGATCAGCATCGAGTTGACCATCTAAGAGACTGCGCCATAGTAAGCTGCGCCGGGCCGATGGTTTTCCCGTCAGGAAATTGGCTACATCGTCTGCTGTAATTCGGTAGTTTTCATTTATTGGGTGCTCTTCGATCACATCCTTCATCAGGTATCTGATGGCGGCTTCCGAGTATTCTTCGTGTTTGTAGGTTTCTTGTTTCGTTGTGGCGGATTTGCTGGGTTTAGTAGGCATAAGATCTTCTCCTGCATGGGAAAATGGAGCATGACCTACGTCGTGTAACAGACTAGCCAATCTAAAAAGTACCCGGTCCCGCTGAAGTCCGTATTCCGTAAATCCCAATTCTGACTTAAGAAAATCTTGGTCCTTCGCTACTATTGAATCAAACATCTGAGTGGCAATATGCATCACGCCTAAGGAATGCTCGAACCTGGTGTGGGTGGCACCCGGATATACCATGTCTGTCCATGCTAATTGCCTAATTCGCCGCAAGCGCTGAAAGACCCAATGGTCTATTATGTCTCTTTCCCATTCATTTATGCGAATAAAACCAAACACAGGATCTCTAATCTCGTAGTATTTCACCAAGACCACCTTTCCACGCTTACTCTATGGAGGACAAGTCCTGATGACCGTTAGCATCTGCTCCTGCAACTATTCTAGAGATCTCCATCAATTGATCGCATACCCCCACTTTTAGTTGTAAGCATAATCTGTCTAAATAAGCAGTTCGTCAGATATTATAGAAGCTCCTGCGGGTGAGTTGTTTATCAATTTGTCGGATTTGCGGATGCGTGGCAGGAATCTAGTTTTGGCGCATATCCAGTAATATCCGAAGGGATCGATGAAAGAGGTGTTGGGAGCGCCGTACTCTGCCACTCGTGTGAT
>JAAYGR010000058.1 GCA_012727675.1 Bacillota bacterium | reverse complement strand
GCTGCCCTTTGGAAATGGAGGAGACGGGCATTGCCACCTGATGATATTTTATTTGAGATCCGCAATGTGACCAAGGATTTTCCGGGTACGAGGGCACTAGATGGAGTCTCTCTAGAGGTTAGAACTGGAGAAATCCTCGGATTATGCGGTGAGAACGGTGCCGGTAAGTCTACCTTGATGAAGATCTTAAGCGGCACCTACCCCTATGGGACTTATGAAGGAGAGCTGATTTACCAAGGGGAGCCCCTTCGCCTTACCGGCGTCCGTGATTCAGAGGCTAAGGGCATTAGGATTATCCACCAAGAACTAGCCTTGGTAAAGCAGATGACTGTGGCCGGGAATATTTTTCTAGGTGCAGAGCCGGCGCGGTTCGGGATCGTGAATGATATGCGCCTATACAGCGATACCCGGGCGCTCCTTGACCGGGTAGGGCTTGATGTTCCTGAGACCGCTTTGATCAGCAGTTTGGGGATCGGGCAGCAGCAGATGGTGGAGATTGCCAAGGCCCTGCGGGGCCACGTACGCCTTCTCATTCTCGATGAGCCCACTTCTGCCCTCAATGAGGCGGAGATCGCCCGGCTGATGCAGACACTGCGGGAGCTAAGAGCCCGGGGCGTCACCTGTATCTATATTTCCCACAAGTTAAGGGAGCTCTTTGAGATCGCAGACCGGATCACCGTCATGCGGGATGGAAGGATAATCGGGACGGAAAAGACGGAGGACCTAACTGAAGAAAAGGTAATCGCCATGATGGTAGGCAGGCCTCCCGCCGGCAGGTTCCCCCCCAAGACCCGCAAACCAGGCCGGGTGATGCTGCGGGTTAAGAACTGGACGGTACGGGATCCGGAAAACAGGGAGCTGTATGCTGTCAAAGATGTTTCCTTTGAAGCAAGAAGCGGTGAGATCCTGGGCATATCGGGATTGATGGGATCAGGCCGCACGGAACTACTGCAGAGTCTATTTGGAGAATACGGCGTCGACATCACCGGATCTATAGAAATAGATGGGAAGCCGTGCACCATTTGTTCCTCTCGGGATGCTATTGCTTTAGGGATGGGCTTGGTAACAGAAGATAGGAAGCTCACCGGCCTTATCCCCATGCATTCTGTGACCAGCAATATTTCACTGCCTTCCCTACCCCGCCTAAGCAGCGGTCCCGTAGTTGACCATGGACTGGAGCTTTCCTCTACCCAACAATTTGTCGATGAGCTGAATATCCGCATTCCCTCCCTGGAGGCTGCGGTAGATACCTTAAGCGGAGGAAATCAGCAGAAGGTGTCCATTGCCAAGTGGCTCATGACCAATCCCCGCATCCTCTTGATGGATGAACCGACCCGGGGAATAGATGTGGGTACTAAGTATCAGATATACGAAATTATGGACCTGCTGGCGGCCAGGGGGATGGCCATCGTAATGGTTTCTTCCGAGCTACCCGAAATCCTGGGGATGAGTGACCGCATTTTGGTGATGCATGCCGGCACAGCCGCTGGAATACTTGACGGCTCTGAGGCCGATGCAGAGACGATTATGGCCCTTGCAACCATGGGAGCAAGGCCGGTAAGAACGTGATAGGAGCGGTGATAACATGGCACAGCCGGAGGTCAGATTATCTATTGGCAAAGAGATCAGCACAAGGGCGTTTCGAGACAATCTGCGCCCCTATACGATGGTCTTTGCCCTGCTGGCAATCTGGATTGCTTTAGCCATCGCCACTGGGGGCACTTTCTTAGAGCCTAGAAACCTCTCGAACTTATTTCGGCAAACTGCTATTAACGGTTACCTGGCTATGGGCATGGTGTTTGTCATTACCGCCGGTCACATCGACCTTTCAGTGGG
>JAAYGR010000304.1 GCA_012727675.1 Bacillota bacterium | reverse complement strand
TATATGCCTGCTGTAGTATCTGGTGTGGCGGTTGCCATCGTATTCCAATGGATCTTCAATCCAGAGCTAGGTTTGGTCAATGCTATCTTAAGCTACTTCGGCATCAAAGGGCCCATGTGGTTTGCCTCCAGGCAGTGGGCACTTCCCACCATGATTCTGATGAGCCTCTGGGGTGTGGGCGGCGGCACAGTGATCTACCTGGCAGGCCTGCAGGGAGTGCCGACTGAGCTGTATGAAGCAGCGGAGCTGGATGGAGCCAGTGCTTGGCAGCGGTTGATCCACATCACCATCCCCATTACCACGCCGGTCATTTTCTTCCAGCTGATTATGGGGCTGATCGGGACATTCCAGACCTTCACCCAGGCCTACGTGATTACCAACGGCGGCCCGGCCAATGCCACTCTCTTTTATGTGCTGTATCTGTATAGAACAGGCTGGCAGTACTTCCAGATGGGCTATGCTTCAAGCCTGGCATGGGTACTCTTTCTAATCATCTTGTGCTTTACAGTAATCCTCTTCAGAAGCTCCAGGCACTGGGTGTATTACGAAGCACAGTCAAGGGGGTAAACTACATGGCAGACACAGCTATCCCATGGTATGCCCGGAAGAGTACTAGAGAGACAATCGGTAAGAACATCGTATATATAGTCTTGGTGGCACTTAGTCTAGTGGTCTCAATGCCGTTTTTCTGGATCATATCCAGCTCATTAAAATCTGAAGCTGAGATCTTCTTATTCCCTCCTAAATGGATACCGAGCAGATTTCTTTGGCGCAACTACCCTGAAGCGCTGACCTCCTTTGCCTTTGGGCGAGCGTTGAAAAACACGATAACTATCACGGGGACAGTCATTGTGGGAAGGCTGCTTAGCACAAGCTTAGCTGCCTTTGCCTTTGCCCGCCTGCGCTTTCCGCTGCGCAATACGCTGTTTATGCTGGTGATTAGTACAATGATGCTGCCATATCAGGTTACACTGATTCCCAGTTTCATCCTGTTTTACAAGCTGGGGTGGATAGATAGTTTTCGTCCCTTAACGATTCCAGCATTCTTAGGAGCAGCGCCCTTTCACATTTTCTTGCTGCGGCAGTTTTTCCTCAGTGTACCGATGGAGCTAGATGAAGCAGCCCGGCTGGATGGGTGCAGCACCTGGCAAATCTACTGGAGGATCATTTTGCCTTTATCCAAACCTGCGCTGGCGACGGTGATCATCTTCACTTTTCTTGAGCAGTGGAATGACTTCTTGGGGCCATTGATCTACCTCAACAGCCCTGAGAAACACACCTTGAGCATAGCCTTGAACTACTTCAGAACTGGGGCAGCATACGGCCCCAGTAAGACATGGGCACATTTGATGGTGGTATCCTTGGTAGTTATGACTCCTTGCCTTCTGGTTTTCTTCTTCGCGCAGAAATACTTCATCCAAGGGGTTGTGGTTACCGGCCTCAAAGGTTAGAGGCTTTCTCCCATGCAAGGGCCTTGTTTAGCTGCTGCGCAAGGTCAAGCCGCTGGTCATCCGCTGGCTGGGAGGCTGATTCTCTGAATGTAACGCTGTAGGAGTCTGAATCGGGATAGATGAGGTGATAGATGTGGCAATCAGTATCCTGCTGCAGGGTAATCGTTGGGCAGTTGCATACCAGGGAAAGGCCATCTGCTATGTTGAACCGCCGGAAATCGCGGCAAATGCTGAGGCGAGGATGGACGATGGGAGCAGTGATTCGGGAGTTTTCATAGTTAGCTGGGAGAATGACAGCTTTAGAGTGCACGATAGTGTCAAAATAAAGGGTTCCGAGGGTGTTTGCATCAAGCGGCGGGTTGAAAACCTAGAACACGAGGCCAAGTGTGTCGTTGTCGACTTGACAGCTTACCGGCCAGGCTCACCGGAGTATACTATCATTCCAGGGGTGCAGTATCAGGGTAATCATTGGGGCACTGGAAAAGAACCAAAGGGTCTTGAGCATAACGGCGAGCCGTGGAGGTTCACCGGTACCCGGACGACCCTGCCGGGAGCTACTGTCGTAGAAATGGAGGGGCTGGCAACGGGTCTCTTTGTTAGTACTAGCAGCCTGCCATCGGTGGCAGTCAGCTGCTCGTTGGAAATGGCCCCCGGCGGTATCAAACAGAGACTAATCTGGCCGTGGGGGGAGGCACCCCTCACCTATGTAGATCGGGACAGCTACGGACCGCCTTGGGAGGGGAACTTGACCATTCCAGCCATGGGAGCCGTTGAACTTGAGGCGTATCTCGGGATTTCGCCCAGCTCGGAGCGGCTGCACGGCTGGCATGGGGTTTTCCGTCAAGGCTGGCGGATATTGGGCTCAGAAGTTCTGCCTTGGCATGCGCCTGAAGAGGTCCGGGATCTTTGCCGTCAGTGGGTGCAGAATTACCTTGTGGCCCAGGAGGGTGAGCTTACCCTGTTTTCAATTGGCCTTAGCCTTGATGAAGAACGCAAATGGGTGCAGCGTCCTGTCTGGCGATACGAAATTGGCTGGTGCGGCCAGAATGCCTCGTTGGCCGCATCAATGCTGGAGTGGAGCCTTGAAAGCGGCGACCCGGAAGTATGGGAGCTAGGTGCAAGGGTCTTAGATAGCTGGGTAGCAGCAGGCAGCCTGGATAACGGCCTGATGCTGACACACCTTGATCCTATACTGGAGGGCCGCGCGGTGTACGGTCTAGATACATGTAATCTAGGAGCTGCCGCCCTGCAGTACCTCAGGGCATATGATATCAGCAAGCGGGCAGGGAAGGAACGAGTAGAATGGCTGAAGGCGGGTTTGGGCATCTGCGGCTTCTTCCTCGAACACGGGAGTGAGAAGGGCAAATTCGGTAAGCTGTGGTCTGTGCGGGGAGAGCTTTTGGAAGGAGAAGGGACAATTGGGTGCTATCTAATTCCTCCTCTGATTACCGCCTGGAGGCATACAGGAGATAAGAGGTACCTGGACAGGGCGGTTGACGAATTTTGGGCGTATATTGATGACGATCTCAAGACCTTAATGATTGGTGCAGGTGCCTTGGATACCAACTGTATAGACAAAGAGTCGGCATTTCCTTTACTGAGGGCTGCCAACATGCTGTATGAGGAGACTGCAGATGAACGGTACTTAATCGCCGCGGAGCATGTGGGCTATTATTTGATCACCTGGATGTATCACTATGATGTGCCTCTAAGTGACACAACGGTCCTGGGCAGGATGGGTTACCGCACAACCGGCGGGACCACAGTATCAGCACAGCATCACCACATTGATCCTTGGGGAGCCTTGATGGCACCGGAGATGATCAGGCTTGGCCAATTAACCGGCGATGATTATTGGCACCAAGTTGGTGTGGCCATGTGGAACCAATCAACCATCGGCATATGGGATGGAAAACGTGAATGCCCTGACGGTATCCCGCGACCGTCCGGTTCCCAAGATGAGGGCTGGTGTCAGACGGTATGGAGGGAGCCGGGTGAAACCACCAAGTGGCTAGTTGCTTGGCCGGCGGCGTTCCACCTGGAGGGGTGGCGGTTTATGAGCAGTTTAGAAAGCGATAGCACCGCCTAGAGAGGGAAAATCCTTAAGCGAGCAGTGTTACTGTAGAATCTGAAGGAGTGGGTGCCTGGCGGGTTTGCCGGGCACCCGCTGCAGCCAAAGGAGAGTACCAATGATGAGGGAAATCGCCCATGATACGGTTAGAGAAACCTTCGATACACCCATACGGGGTCAGTATGATACCATTGTCTGCGGCGGTGGTGTTGCTGGCGTTGCTGCCGCTGTAGCAGCAGCTCGGGAAGGTGCCCGGGTACTGTTGATTGAAAAGAGCGTCGTGCTGGGCGGCCTTGCCACCAACGGCCTGATTAGCTGGTATGAACCCATCTGTACGGGCACAGGGAAAAAGCTGATGACAGGCATGGCAGAGGAACTGCTGAGGCTTTCTATTGCTTATGGCCCTGACACCTTGCCTCCCGAATGGAAGGAGCTGCCGGAGGAAGCTGCTGGCAAGGCCCGCTGTGCCTCACACTTTTCACCGGCTTTGTTCGCCATGGCCTTGGATAGGTGGGTGATGGAGGCAGGTGTGGAGATCCTGCTGGATACCTGGGTGGTTCAGGCACTTGGCGAGGAAGGTGAGATTCAGGGTGTAGTTGTGGAAAACAAGACCGGGCGCAGCGCGTACCTGGCCAAGACAGTCATCGACACTACGGGAGATGCGGATCTTTTCTTCCGCAGAGGGCTGCCGTGTGTCAATGGGCAGAACTACCTCTCATATGTTGCTTATGTCACCGATCAGAAGCAGCTGCAGAAAGCCGTAGAAAGCGGCAACCTGCTTATGGCGAGGCGCTGGGTCAATCCCGGGTCTAATCTTTGGGGAAATGGGCATCCCGAGGGTTATCCAGAGATGAGCTACGTTACGGCAGAAGAAGTGACTAAATTTGTGCTGGACGGAAGGGCCAGGCTGTTTGAGATTATAGCGGGAGAAGATCGCCTTGCCCGAGATGTAACGGTACTACCGGCCATGGCCCAGGTTCGGAAGACCAGGCGGATCCAAGGGAGATACACTCTAACTGAAGCTGATTGCGGCAAGCACTTCTCTGACAGCATAGGCGTAGCCGTCGACTTTTACAACCGGGGCCGATTATACGAGCTGCCAGCCGGTATACTGTTTCATGACGACTGCCCCAATCTGTTTACCGCCGGCCGGACGGTGTCAGCCGATGGCTGGGCATGGGATGTAACCCGGGTGATTCCAACCGCAGTGGCTTCCGGGCAGGCGGCAGGCATTATGGCAGCACTGAGGGTGAAGCAGGGTGTAGAAGCCGACGAAGCAGGGCTGAAGATCATCCAGGAAACCCTGGCGAGCCGGGGGGTTAGGATCCATTTAGACTAGAACAGCCCCTAACAGCACCGCCGCGGTCATTCATTCCCGCAAGACTAGACTGTAGATATCGCTGTCTTCACCAGCGTTTGCGCAGACGAGAGGACCCTTTGCCAAGGACCTACTCCTTCACAGCGCCCAGCATAATCCCGCTGATGAAATACTTCTGCAAGAACGGATAAACGACAATTATCGGCACCGTGGAGGCAATTACTGTGGCGTTGCGCACCGATTGTGGATTCAGGTTGCTGATCTCCGGATTCAGATCCACCAGCTGAGAAGACGTATCAACTACCACCTGCCGCAGGTACATGGCCAGGGGATACAGATTGCGGCTGTTGATGTAAATCAACGCACTGAAGTAGTTGTTCCAGTATCCCACTGCGGTGTATACGCAGACAGTGGCAATGGCCGGCATGGAAAGGGGCAGCATGATGCGGAAGAAGATGCCGAGGTGGGAGCACCCATCGATCTTGGCCGCCTCTTCCAGACTGTCGGGAATGGAGGCAAAGTAGTTCCTAAGGATGATCATATTAAAGACGCTAAAGATGCCGGGGAAGATCAGGGCACCGAGGGTGTCTACCAACCCAAGGCCCTTGACGACTAGGTATGTTGGGATCAAGCCACCGCTAAAGAGCATGGTGAATATGAATATGAAGGTGATGGGCCCCCTGCCTACTAGGTAGTCCCGGGATAGCGGGTAAGCCACCAGGCTGGTGATCAGAACGTGGAGAAAGGTCC
This sequence comes from Bacillota bacterium, assembly GCA_012727675.1. Lineage (GTDB taxonomy): Bacteria > Bacillota > Limnochordia > DTU087 > DTU087 > DTU087. The sequence goes on along the minus strand of JAAYGR010000304.1, from coordinate 1,910 downwards.
CGACTCCAGTAACCACTACCGAAACGTACAGTGAACGCAGGAACTCATAGTTATTGATCACATACTTGTATGTCCTGAGGTTAAACCCAATGGGCACAAGGCCCACATAGCCTGCCATGACCGCAGCTTCATCGCTTAAGGACTTGGCCAATACATGCAGGAACGGCAGAAGCATGATAGCTGCCAGGACCACCAGGAATAGATGGTTGAAAACACTAAAGATTTTCTCGCCCCGGGATCTGATTATCATTTGTCTAACCCCCCTAAGGAAGCCTAGAATCTCCAGCGGCGTAGACTGCCGGCGGCTCTTCCTTCAACGATCGCCAAGGACTACCACATGCTGGTGTCTGTGTATTTGCGGCTTAAGCGGTTGGCAACAACTAAGCAGGCAAAGCCTACGACAGACTGAAAAAGCCCTACAGCGGTTGCATAGCTGTATTTCATCCGCCCCAGCCCCTGCCTGTAGACATAGGTGCCAATCACGTCTCCGACTTCATAGACTAGTGGATTGTACAGCATGAGCACCTGCTCCACATCAGTGAGCATGAGAGCACTGATTCGCAGCAAGATGATGAACACGATGGTGGAGCGGATGCCGGGAAGGGTGACGTGCAGTGTCTGTTTCCACCTGTTTGCTCCATCCACGACTGCTGCTTCGTAAAGCTCTGTGTCAATTGAGGAAATGGCTGCCAAGTAAATGATGGCACTCCAGCCGGCTTCCTTCCAAGTTTGGGAAGCGACCAGCACGGTGCGGAAATATTTCTTATCCATCAAGGTGACAGGGCCTAAGCCGATAGAGCCCAGGACCTTATTGATTAATCCCCCGCTGGGAGATAGGAGGTCAATGGTCAGCGCGCCGACAATCACCCAGGACAGAAAGTGGGGCAGATAAGTGATGGTTTGGATGGAGCGTTTGAAGAGGACATTCCTGATCTCGTTAATTAAGAGTGCTAGGATGATGGGAATTGGAAACTGAAAGACCAAGCGATAGATGCTGATGAGCAGGGTGTTTCTAAACACCCGGTAGAACTCGGGAGCGTAGAGGAGATTGCTGAAATGCTTAAGGCCAGCCCAAGGACTGCCCATGATTCCCTTAATGATATTGAAATCTTTGAAGGCTATGATGGCTCCATACATGGGCAAGTAGTGAAACAGGATGATGACGATCAGGCCCGGCAGCAGCATGAGATAAAGACCTTTATCTTGCTTGAGCCTCTTGAACTTGCTCGAACTAGCTTTGTGAGGGCGTCGCCTAAGATCAGTCATCAAAAAGCGCTCCTTTCATGTACGAGGCCAGGGTTACAGGCAGCAGAGGGAGAGCCCCTGCTGCCTAAATCTTGCTTGCTGCAACTGACTACCTCGTTCCTCTTGCTGGACAGACCCGCAGGCATTCTTCCGCAACATTCAAATGGAGCTTCTGCACACCCCAATCCGTCCGGGTAACTGCCTTGACAACTTCTTCGGCGGTTCTGTTTTCAGGTACTGGATAGGATTCATCAACGCCCCAGTACTGTGGCCCTTCTTGGGCGTTGAGGGAGTATCTCTTGGCCCAGTCGCAGGCAAAGGTATCAAAGAGCGGGAACGGAATTGAGGTGTTCTCGATGGTGAGCTGCTTCATTTCGCCAGCGAGGGCTCTGGTGGGACAAGCACGGAGACAGACCCTATCACACTCGTCACATGTGGAGAGCACCGTGAGGGGATCATTGGGCAGTTCCAGGTCAGTTACAATGGCTATGAACCTTTGCCTTACTCCATAGGCTTCAGTAAGGGGATGACCATTGATGCCGGGGTAGGCTAAGCCGGCGAGTACCGCGGCATAGAGGTTGGATCTCATGTCCGGCAGCATCCCCCGGGAGTTGGTGGTCTTGGAAGCCATGCCGGTCAGGTCAAAGGTAAAGGTAGCTCTATGC
>JAAYGR010000303.1 GCA_012727675.1 Bacillota bacterium | reverse complement strand
TGCTAACCTAGCTGAAATGGTTAACATCGGCATTCCGGTACCAGCAGGGTTCACCATTACCACCGAGGTATGTACCATTTACTATGAGAATAATCAGCAGTGGCCGGAAGGTCTTGAGGACCAGATTAGGGAGGCCATCGGTAAGGTCGAAGCGGAAATGGGCAAAAAGTTCGGTGACCCACACAATCCGCTTCTTTTTGGCGTCCGCTCCGGTGCCCGGGTATCGATGCCTGGTATGATGGACACCGTTCTCAATCTCGGGCTCAACGACACCACCGTCAAGGGTCTAATCGAGGCTTCCGGTGATGAGCGGTTTGCCTGGGACTGCTACCGCCGCTTCATCCAGATGTACGGCGATGTAGTTAAGGGCGTTGACCATGACCTCTACGAAGAGATCATCGAGGCTAAGAAGCAGGAGAGAGGCGTAACCCTCGATACAGAGCTAGATGCTGAAGACTGGAAAGACGTTGTCGAGAAGTTCAAGGCTCTCTACAAGGAGAATACCGGTGAAGACTTCCCTGAGGATCCCTTTGAGCAGTTGCGGGGTTCCATCAACGCAGTGTTCGGGTCCTGGAACAACCCGAGAGCTATTACCTACCGTGAGCTCAATGAGATCCCCCACGATTGGGGCACAGCTGTAAACGTCCAAGCCATGGTGTTCGGCAACATGGGTGACGACCCAGTTACCGGCAAAGGTTCTGGAACAGGCGTTGCCTTTACCCGTGACCCAGCCACTGGCGAGAATATCTTCTACGGCGAGTACCTGTGGAATGCCCAGGGCGAGGACGTTGTAGCTGGTATCCGGACGCCCAGCCCCATCAGCGAACTTGAGAAAGAAATGCCGGAGATCTATGAAGAGCTCCTGCAGATTCGGGATACACTGGAGAAGCATTACAGAGAGATGCAGGATGTCGAGTTCACTATCCAGCGTGGTAAGCTCTACATGCTGCAGACCCGTGCTGGAAAGCGGACTGCCGCAGCGGCTGTACGCATCGCAGTTGAGATGGTAGAAGAAGGCCTCATCGATAAAGAAACTGCCCTTACCAGAATCGATCCAGCTCAGTTGGATCAGCTGCTGCATCCGACCATTGACCCCAACACCGATGCCAAAGTGCTGGGCACTGGACTTCCCGCATCTCCTGGAGCAGCCGTTGGTAGAATCGTATTTAGCGCCAAGGATGCGGAGGAGTGGAGAGCCCGGGGTGAGAAGGTAGTTCTAACCCGGACCGAGACATCCCCTGATGATATCGGCGGCATGGATGCGGCAGAGGGTATCTTGACCACCCGCGGTGGCATGACCTCCCACGCTGCAGTAGTTGCCCGGGGTATGGGTAAACCTTGTGTTGCTGGTCTTGAGTCAGCACAGATCCGCTATGATGCCAAGACCATCACCTTTGCCGATGGAACCGTGCTGAAAGAGGGAGACTGGGTTACTCTCAACGGTACCAATGGTCAAGTTCTGGAAGGCAAGGCTGATTTGATCGAGCCTGAGCTAACTGGTCACTTTGCAACAATCGAGGAGTGGGCAGACAGCGTCCGCAGCTTGAAGATTCGGACCAATGCCGATACTCCCCATGATGCACAGGTTGCCAGGGACTTTGGTGCTGAAGGAATCGGACTTTGCCGGACTGAGCACATGTTCTTCGCTCCCGAGCGGATTACCGTAGTTCAGCAGATGATTTTGGCTGATAACGCCGAGGCCCGTAAAGAGGCTCTAGCCAAACTGCTGCCCATGCAGAAGGGCGACTTCGCCGGGATTTTCCGGGTCATGAAGGGACTGCCGGTAACCATTCGCTTGCTGGATCCGCCGCTGCATGAGTTCCTGCCTCATACCGATAAGGATATTGCAGCATTGGCTAAGGCTACCGGTATGGATGAGGCAGAGATTCGGGAGAAGACCGATGCACTGCGGGAAGCTAACCCGATGCTGGGTCATCGCGGCTGCCGCTTAGGTATCACCTATCCTGAGATCTATGACATGCAGGTTCAGGCTATCTTTGAGGCTGCTTGCGAACTGGCCAAAGAGGGTATCGAGGTAGTACCTGAGGTCATGATCCCCTTGATCGGTACCGCCAAAGAACTGGAGATCCTCAGAAATAATGCCGTTAAGGTTGCCGAGGATGTCATGGCAAAGGCCGGCGTGAAACTCGAGTATCACATCGGTACCATGATCGAGATTCCGAGAGCATGTCTCACGGCAGATGAAGTTGCAGTCTATGCAGACTTCTTCTCCTTCGGTACCAATGACCTTACTCAGATGGGCTTTGGCTACAGCCGTGACGACGTTGCCAAATTCCTCCCGGTCTACATTGAGCAAGGCATTCTGGAGAAGGATCCGTTCCAGACCCTGGATCAGGATGGTGTCGGCCAGCTGGTAGATATTGCAGTGAAGAAGGGCCGCGGTGTCAAGTCTAACCTAAAACTTGGCGTCTGCGGTGAGCACGGTGGAGATCCTGCATCCATCGAGTTCTACCATCGTGTCGGTCTAGACTATGTCAGCTGCTCGCCGTTCCGTGTCCCCATCGCTCGCATCGCGGCTGCACAGGCACAGATTAAGTTCCCCCGGTAAGTCCGAGGGAATATAATGGGTGAGTGAAATAGGGAGAGGCCCATGCTCACATGGGCTTCTCTTTATGTTCGAAAAGGGAACCTTAGATAAGATGTCGAATGCACTCCTAGCCTTTGCGGGAGGAGGCATGAGATGAATATCCGGATTAGAGAGGAAGCCTGGGAAAGGCAGTACCTGTCGCCCTATGCTGCTTTGAGTGAGGAAAGTAGAGGACGGGTGCGTCCCGAGCCGGAATGTGAAGTAAGGACTGTGTTCCAACGGGATCGAGATCGCCTGCTCCATTCCAAGGCTTTCCGCCGTTTGATGGGGAAGACCCAAGTATTCATTTCTCCCATCGGCGATCACTACCGTACCCGTTTGACCCACACTCTGGAGGTAGCCCAGATATCCCGAACTGTGTCCAGGGCTTTGAGGCTCAACGAGGCATTGACCGAGGCCATTGCATTGGGGCACGATCTGGGACACACTCCCTTTGGTCATGCCGGCGAATCTGCCCTGGATCAACTGCTTGAAAAGGGTTTTTGTCATAATGAGCAGAGCTTGCGGGTGGTAGATGTTATTGAGACCCCCAGGAAGGGATGGCCAGGCCTGAATCTCACCTATGAGGTGAGAGATGGCATCCTGTGCCACACAGGTGACCAGCGGCCGGCAACTTTGGAGGGTGCCGTAGTCCGGATCTGTGATCGGGTGGCATATATTAACCATGATATCGATGATGCCATCCGCGCTGGCCTCTTAACTGAAGAGGACCTGCCGCAGGAATGCAGGGAAGTGTTGGGCCGGGGCAGGAAGGCCAGGATTGATACCATGGTAAAGGATCTGATCACCAATAGTTGGGACAAGCCCGAAATCAGCATGTCTCCGGCAGTCGCCCATGCCACCGACATTTTGCGGGATTTTCTCTTTGAAAGGATTTATCTCGCCCAGAGCGCTGCAGAACAAAAGGTAAAGATCCATCGGCTGATTGCCGGCCTATTTCAGTACTATTTGACTAATCCCGACCACCTGCCGGAGCAATTCCGAAACGGCAGTGGGGAAGACTTACAGCTTTTGGTTGCGGATTACATTGCAGGGATGACCGACCGATATGCGTTGGCTGAGTTTGAAAAGCTTTTCCTGCCGAAAGCTTGGTCATTGTAAAGCAGGGATAATCAGTCTGTAAAGCGAACACGTATCGGGCGGGGTGAATGCTATGTCTGGTCTCATTCCGGAACATGTCATCGCCGAGGTTAGAGAGCGCAACGATATTGTCTCTATCGTATCGGAATATATCCAGCTCCGCCGGGCGGGAAAAAACTGGAAGGGTCTTTGTCCTTTCCATAAAGAGAAAACACCCTCTTTCAACGTAAACCCAGAGGACCAGTTTTACTATTGTTTCGGCTGTGGTGCTGGCGGCAATGTGATTAACTTTGTGATGGCTGTCGAGAACCTTTCATTCCGTGAAGCCGTAGAACGGCTGGCTGAAAGGGCAGGTATACCGGTAGTATCCAAGAGCGCGAGTTCCGAAGCAAGACGGCAGCAGTCTCAAAAGGACCGGCTGCTGGAGCTCCATAGGGCGGCACAGGACTTCTTCCATAGTAATCTCTTTGGCAAGGCCGGTGGTTTGGCCAGACAGTATTTGGCTGCCAGGGGAGTTGAAGGGGAGACAGCCCGGCGCTTTGGCCTTGGTTACGCTCCGGCCGAGTGGAGGAGTCTATTGACTCATCTTGAAAGTCAGGGTTTTAGTGAGGCTGAATGCCTGGCTGCTGGGCTTGCATCGGAAGGCCGCGGTTCCCGCAGCTATGATCGATTCCGGGGACGGTTGATCTTTCCCGTTTGTGATCGCCGGGGGCGGCCCATTGCCTTTGGCGGACGGGTGCTGGATGCTTCCCAGCCCAAGTACCTGAACTCTCCAGAGACACTGATATTTACTAAGGGGAATAATCTGTATAGACTTGATCTGGCTCGGAGAGGATTCCGGGATAAAGGGTTTGCCATCTTAGTTGAAGGGTACATGGATGTCATAAGCCTGTATCAGATGGGATTCGACAATGCTGTAGCTGCCCTGGGAACAGCAATAACGGAGAGTCAGGCTAGAACCCTGCATCGATTCACCAAGGAAGTAGTAATTGCCTTTGATGGAGATGCCGCTGGGGAAGCGGCAGCCTGGCGGGGGTTGGAGATCCTGCGCAGGCACGGCCTCAAAGTGCGGGTGGCGGAGATTCCGGGAGGAGAGGACCCTGATACATTTGTCCGCACCCATGGAGGTCAGGCCTTTGAGGAATTACTCAGCCGAGCTCCAGGATTAACAGAGTTTAAACTGGGGACAATTATTCGGCGTGCGGATCTATCCACCGTGGATGGAAAAGTTGCTGCCACGGGAAGGATTATAGAGGTATTGGCCGAATTAGATAGTCCTGTAGAGAAAAACGAATACCTGCGCTGGTCGGCGGCTAGGCTCAAGATCAGCGAAGATGTGCTGGCCGCTGAACTGGAGGCCCATGAGGCAAAAGCAGGTATCGAAAGCAGCTCTGGGCATAGAATCTCTACGAAGAGCAATAATAGGGGAGATGGTAAGGGAAGAGATGGCTCCCGTATGGCCCTTGAGGTGCGTAGGCGTCGACCAGATGGCCTCCAAGGGTTATCGGATATAGAGGCTAATCTGCTGCGTCTCCTGCTCCACAACAAGCAGCTGATAGAACGGGTTAAGCAGGTCTTGTCGCCCGGGGATTTTCGTCATCCTGTGGCACAGCAGGCCATGGAATGCTTGTTCGCTTGCCATGAGGCTGGGCACTTGGAGAACGGGGCTGCGGTGTTTGACTATGTCAAGGATGCCAGTGTCCAGCAGTTTTTTGCGGGATTATTAACATCCCGGAGCAGTGTACCACCGGCTCAGGCCTGTATGCAGTATGTTCGGAGGCTGCAGATCATGCATCTCAAAGATGAGCTTAAGATTCTAGAGGATCAGATTGGGCGGGTGGAGCAAAGGTCTATCGATGGCGGATTAGTTGGTCAGCTCAGCAATCTGCTGATTAAATATCGACAGGTTCGGGAAGAGATTAGTAGGGGATTTCAATCATAAAGGGGTTACAATGTGAGTGTTCGAATTTTAGGTAATGGGAAGGGGGGAGCGCGGTGAACAAGGATAACGGAAAGGCTAACATCGAGAACCTACAATTCTTGATCAACAAAGGGAAGAAGAGTGGTGTCCTGACATATAAAGAGATAATGGATGCCCTGCAAGAGGTTGAGCTGACTCCGGAGCAGATAGACGATATCTATGAGCAGTTTTCAACCCTTGGTATAGATATTGTTGCCGATGTAGATGAAGATGATGATGCTGATGATGATCTTGAAAAGACCGACGAACATGATGAGTCAGACTGGGGTCTGTTGGATGGAGTTGGTCTAGACGATCCAGTTCGGATGTATTTAAAAGAGATCGGACGGGTGCCGTTATTGACCGCTGAAGAAGAAATTGAGCTGGCGAAGCGGATTGAACAGGGCGATGAAATGGCCAAGAGGAAACTGGCTGAGGCTAACCTTCGCCTAGTGGTCAGCATTGCGAAGCGGTACGTGGGGCGAGGCATGCTCTTTCTCGATCTCATCCAGGAAGGCAATTTGGGGTTGATCAAGGCTGTAGAGAAATTCGATTACCGGAAAGGTTTTAAATTCAGTACCTATGCCACTTGGTGGATTAGGCAGGCGATTACCCGGGCGATTGCAGATCAGGCCAGAACCATCCGCATTCCGGTACACATGGTGGAAACCATTAATAAGCTGATCAGAGTCAGCAGGCAGTTGGTGCAGGAACTTGGCCGGGACCCGACGCCGGAAGAAATAGCCAAGGAAATGGACTTGTCGGAAGAGCGGGTAAGGGAGATCCTCAAGATTGCCCAGGAACCGGTATCGCTGGAGACG
>JAAYGR010000057.1 GCA_012727675.1 Bacillota bacterium | reverse complement strand
CGACTATGCCGAATTTTTCAGGAATTATAAATCCCTATCTGACCGCCCCTAAGGGCCGGTTTTTTTGTTGCTTAGTCCTTTGCCGTCCTTCGAACCTATGCTGTAGTAGGTTGCTTATTATTGGATTTCTTTCTACTGGAAGCAGGTATCCAGCAGGGGGCTTGATATTCTTGCTGCCGCCTGCCGGCAGAAATTTACTGACCAAGTGACTGAAAATAGGACTTGTTGACCAGGAATTAAGTCATATGACAGAGAATTACATTTTGCGAATGAGAAGTCCTTTGGGCAGAACTTTCATTACAGGACAACAAGTTGAATATCTGTGAACGCGCTTTCGAAAGGAGATTGGTAGATGCAGATTACCTACAAACATCACAGCAACCATCTCATTATGGAACGCATCGCAGACGAGATTCGGCTTCTTGGCCTATTTCCACAAGAGCTCTGGCCCAGGGAGGACCTGCAGTCCGGCAGACTCATGCAAATAAGGCTGCAGGGGGAAGGCAGAATCGCCGATCCAGCCGGTGCCGGTGAACAGACACCGAATCAGATGGTCTTGGTCAGTACCTTTGAGGATCACCGCTCCCACGGTAAGCTGATAGTGATCATACTAAAGGATAGAATTACAGGTCTACTTGCTGAGGTCAACTACCTGCTTTGCTCTTGGTCTCCCACCATCAAGACTTGGCTCAGGGTGCGGAATGACGGTGTTGCACCTATCCTGGTAGAGACAGTTTACTCTACTATCCTGTACAATCTAGCTGCCGGACGCCTAAGTGCCCGGCCCAACAGGACTTACATACATCTATGGCACAGCGGCTGGTACGGAGCTGGGAAGTGGCAGAAGGTGGCCCTAAATGATTTGGGACAACCGTCTCAGCAGTCTTCTCGTAGGCACGATGCCGCTGATAGAGGTTTGAATAAAGTAACCATGGGTATGTTGGAGGATGTAGAGACTAGGACTGTTTGGTATTGGCATGTTGAGCCCTCTAGTACTTGCTATTGGGAGTTTGGCGAGGACACCGGGGGTAAACTTTACGTGCTGGCCGGAGAGGCGGGGAGCTTCGGTGGAGGCTGGTATGGAAAGCTGGCACCTGGAGAGGCCCTTGATACCATGCCGGTGACCTTTGGCTGTGTACAGGGAGGGCGTCAGGAAGCATTGATTGCACTGGACAGCCATTACAAAAACCTCTCGCAGGGAAAGGAACGGGAAAACCGGGACGGAGGGACACCCTGCCCCGGGGTCTTGGCGGCTGTTGGGCGGTCCCGTCCAGAACCGCCCTTTGGCGGAAACTCACGTTGGACGGGTCCATGGTTTTCCTCCCCGTATCTCTGTGATAGTATGAAGCTAGAATACGGCCACTTCTATAGGGGCAGAACTCAGGAGGCGTGATGAAAATATGCTACAATCGGACCTTCCCGTTAGCTCTGAGCGATGGCAATGGCTAAAGCAGCATCCCATCATTGCTCCATCCTTGATGTGTGCTGATATGCTGAACCTTAAGGACGATGTCCAGCGGCTGGAGGCAGCCGGTGCCGATGCATTCCATGTGGACATCATGGATGGACATTTTGTTCCCAACTTGGCGCTGAATCTAGATATGCTGAAACAGATAAGAAGTGTTGCCAACATACCCATTGATGTACATCTTATGGTTGAAAACCCGGAAGGGTACCTAGAGCCGGCGGTAGAGGCAGGGGCTGATCTTTGTATTTTTCATATAGAAGTAACTAATCTGCCGGTACGTCTGCTCCGGATAATCCACTCTGCCGGCGCTGCCGCGGGAATAGCCATAAATCCGGCAACGCCCATAGAATCCATTAGACTGCTCTTGCCGTATCTTCAGATGGTGATGGTGATGACCGTGGAACCGGGTTTTGCGGGACAAAAGCTGATAGGCTTTGCACTGGACAAAATTGAAGACCTGGCAGCAATCCGGCAGGAACTTGGTTTAGAGTTTGCCATCGGTGTAGATGGAGCCATCGGGACAGATGTGGTGACTGAAGCGGCGTCTCGGGGAGCATCATTCTTTGTAGGGGGAACCTCAGGGGTCTTTCTAAAGGACGGCACCGACTATGCTGATGCAATTGGAATGATGAAGAAGGCGGCACAGGTGAAGTAGTCCACTAAGGGCTAGGAGTTTTTTCCGTTGACGGTGGCACCGGCGAAAGATATAATTTAGATGTAATTAGATATTTGTCTAAATGTTTAAGCCGGGGAGGTGGTCCAGCTGTCAGCGATTGGATTGACCTTTAAGGCCCTTTCCGATCCTAACCGCCGGAAGATTCTCAAGCTTCTTAAAGAAAGGGATTTGACGGCAGGGGAGTTGGCTGAACACTTTGGAATCTCCAAGCCCAGTCTTTCCCATCACCTATCCATCCTGAAACAGGCCGGCCTGGTAAGTGATGAGAGGCATGGTCAGCATATTATCTATTCCTTGGAGTCTACAGTGTTTCAGGACATTATTCGGTGGCTGATGGAGTATACTGGCGATGACAGCACAAAAGACGTAGGGGAAGGAGGAACCGCCGATGACTAACCGCATACCAACTTTGTCCCGAGAACAGCTCAAGCGGGATTGGCCTTTGCTTGCCCTAATTGCGCTGCTGTTCCTCCTGGGTGCTTATTTCTACCCTAAACTGCCGGAGCGGGTGCCCAGCCACTGGAATGTTCGGGGCGAGGTAGATGGATACAGCAGCAGATTCTTTGGTGCCTTCGGGCTGCCCTTGATTTCCCTGGGAATATATCTAGTACTGCTGGTGACTCCGTCTCTAGATCCTAAGAAACGCAACTATCCCCGCTTCATCGGAGCTTACAATATTATTAGATGGACTACCATCGGCATTATGGCTTTGACACACGGAGTAGTACTGATGGCCGGCATGGGTTACACAATTGATGCCGGCAAGGTGATCCAGCCTGCTGTGGCGCTGATGTTTATCCTCATCGGTAATCAAATGGGCAGGTTTAAGCACAACTATTTCGTCGGCATCAAGACGCCCTGGACCCTGGCTAATGAAGAAGTCTGGCGCAAGACCCACCGCATGGCTGGGCCCATCTGGGTTGTTGGAGGGGTTCTAGCTTTGCTAACCACATGGCTGCCTGCCCCGTACAACTTTGGTGTGATGATGGCGGTGGTTGTAATCGTATCCTTGGTGCCGGTTATATACTCATATTTTGTTTATAGGAGTATAGCAGCAGGGGATGATTAGGCTGCGCAGCGGCTTAAGCTGAATAAGAACCCAGCCCCTTTCTTAGGGTGCTGGGTTCTCTTCTCTTTAGCAGACCTTCCGCTGCCGTGACGACGGGGCCTGAGCCCAATGGGTTTACCCACAGTACGGGTACAGCAGGGGGCACAGTAGGGGCTCTTTGGCTCTTTTATCTATACTCATCCAGTGCCTCCACCATGGCGATGATGTTCTCCGGGGGCACATCTGCCTGGATGTTGTGGACCGTGGCGAAGACAAAACCTCCCCCCGGTGCCAGGTCATCGATTCTGCGGCGTACGTCATCCTTTACTTCTTCGGGGCTGCCGTAGGGCAGTATCCTTTGGGTATCGACACCTCCGCCCCAGAAAGTGATGGCATCACCGAAGGCCTTCTTCAGCTTGGCAGGCTCCATCTCTTCTGTACTTGTCTGAACAGGATTGAGAATATCTACTCCGGCATCGATAAAATCCGGAATGAACTGAGCAATGTTACCGCAGGAGTGGAGAAATATCTTGACCTTGCCAGAGGTCTTTTCCTTAATGAACTGGAACAACCGCTTGTGCCGGGGCTTAATGAGTTTACGGTACATCTCCAAGGAAATAAGGGAGGATGTCTGGGTGCCTAGATCATCGGCTTCCTGGACAACCAGGACGTGGTCGCCGATCATGTCCAAAACCGTATCCCAATAAGCCATTTTGACCTCTAGGATCCTATCCATCAGGCCGCAGGCCATGCCGGGATTTAGCACTAGGTCGGTGAAGAAGTTCTCAAAGCCCCGGAGCCACAGGCCCAACTCAAAGATGCCGGCACAAATGCCGCCTAAAGTTACAGCTTTCCCTGCCTCCTTGGCGACAAGTGCTTCTTCTTTCACTCCTTCAAACCGCACTGGGTCTCTGCCGTTGGGCCAAGGGAAGCTGTCTAGGTCATCTTGTCCATCGACCAGGGGATGGTAGAACATGTCGTAGTAAAGTCCGTGTCCCCGGGGCATTTTCCATCCAATACCCCACTCATCCCAGTATTCTAGATAATCTTCATCCTGTTCCTTCCTCGGAGGCTTTCCCGCGGGTGTTGAGGTGAATACCCCTGCAGTGTCTACTTCGAAGTGACTTAAGAGTCTATCATCGATCTTAGCCAGCTGCTGGGTAAAGTGGGCAAGGGGCACCTCCTTGGGAGCTTCTCCAAATAGGCGCTCCATGAGCCTCCGGTATGCGTTGATATGAATACCGGTAACCTTGGTTCCCCCCAGGTCAAATGGGATACCTTGGGGTTCCCGGTGGTTCAGCGCATCTATCAGCCGATCCGCACTGGTATACGGGACTTTATTCTCCTTGGTCATTGGCCTACCTCCAGTAACTGCTGTATTCCAATTTGATATCAATGACTATCTATTGAGCGCCGCGGCAACTAAGGCATCGAGATTTTCACCTGGCGTACCCGGCGAGACTCCACCCCCCACAGATAGAATCAACTTGCGGCCGGCAGCCTTCTTCAGCAGTAGATGGGTCTCCTCTTCTACCTCTTCCGGTGAGCCGTCTACCAGAAGAGAAACGGGAGGCAAATTGCCCAGAAGGCATACACTGTCACCTAGTGCTTCCGCGGCCTTCACTAGATCTATGTTGTGGGTGAAGTTCAGCACATCAATTCCGAGGTCCGGGAGACGCTCTATAAAGGGCTCTATGTTGGCATCATTGTGGTAGACCTTAAGATAGTCGGGGAAGGCGTCAAAAACAGCCTTCAAATAAGGATATGCGAAGGTGTCAAAATGCCGTGATGAAAGCATCCCCGGTATATCATCCAGGAGCAGTATGGCTTCTATATCGGGCAGCACCTCAATCTGGGCCTTGAGCCAGCGGATTACCGTTTCGGCGGTAACCTCCAGCAGCTTCTTAGCTTGGTTCGGATTCAGCTCCAGATCCAGGAGGAAGCCGGTCAGCCCCTGCAGATGGCTGGCCAGTGCCAAGGGACCCCTAGCTGATGCGAACTTTACTACATGACCTGCATTCTCGATCTCCGGCAGATACTGCTTATACATATGGAGCGTAACTGCCATTAGACCATCGGTAGTTGGATTAGGGGGGGCGAGGGTGGTGTGTGCAGACCAATCCTCCCCTAAAATAGGTTCAATGGAGGGTGTGTTGTTGTCCCACCACTTGATTTTGACCCCAAAGGCTGATGGTTCAATGGCCATCCCGTACTCAACCCAGAAGCCGGGTATGAAACAAATGTCGGGGAAGCGGCGGTAGATGTTAATGTTGACATCTAGCCAGGTCTTGGGACAGAAGAAATAGTCCAAGTGGCTGATGCCCATGAATCCAGGCAGCCAAGGGCTGTCGATGATTAAAGCTATCACAGGGTCGCTGCCCTGGGAGTAAGGTGATTCTACTGCCTGACGGAATTTTTTCCACTGCTCTGGTCTCAAGAAAATCCTCCTCCCGTTCTAACCTTTGACTGCTCCCGCTGTTAGGCCAGAGATGAAGTACCGCTGGAACGCTACGAAAATGGCTACAGATGGGATTGTGGCCAAGGTTGTACTGGCAGCTAGAAGTGTATGGTTTTCCCCTGCTTCATGGATCATGTTGGCCAGCGCCAAGGGAAGGGTAGCCATCTTCTGTTCAGACACCACAATTAAGGGGATCACCATCTGATCCCATGTCATGAGGAAGGAGAAGATGAAAATGGCTCCCAGTGCCGGTTTAGAGAGGGGCAGGATTATCTTAAGCAGAATAGTTAGGTGGGAAGCCCCATCAATATAGGCCGATTCCTCAATTTCATGAGGGATTTCTCTGAAGAACTGGGTCAGAAGGTATACACTGAAGCCCCAGGGCACAATGGGGAGAATCATCCCGCCGTAGGTGTTGAGCAAGCCCAGTGATTTGAAAATAAGGAAGAGGGGGACCATGATGGTTTCCTCGGGGACCATCATGGTGCCGATGAAAATCACCAGCAAAAGCCCTGCCCCCGGGAACTGAAACCTGGCCAGGGCGTAAGCCGCTAAGGCACAGACGGTGGTCTGCAGCAGTACCGCGGTTCCCGACACGATGACACTGTTGTAGAAGTACCGTCCGATGTTGAAGAGCCGCACTGAGTCTACGAAGTTTTGCAGTGTAGGTTCCTTAGGCAGCAGTGTAAAGTACGTTAGACTCAGTTCGGTCGGTGCCTTAAAGGACGAACCCACCATCCAAACATAAGGCAGCATCATTACTATGGAAATCAGAATCAGGATTGCGTGGTGGGCGATGTAAGCTCCTTTAGGACCGCCTCTTGGTCTAGATATGATCAAGTCGTGGTTGTCGGCATGGTATTGGGCCAAGGGTAATCCCTCCAATCCGGTCTTAAGCCGTGTAAGAAAGCTAAAACTCAGATTCCCGGGCAAGTCGCAGCTGTACCAGGGTCAAGACCATGACGATTAAGAACAAGATAACAGCTAGAGCTGAACCATATCCCATATCTCCAAATCTAAAGGATTGCTTGTACATCCAGGTAACGATGGTTTCTGTGCGATGCCGGGGATCTCCGAAGGTCATGACATATACAGGAACGAAGATCCTGTAAGTCCTAAGTACTGCCAAGACAATTACCATGGTAATAGCGTACCTGGTAGAAGGGATGATGACATACCTTATTTTCTGAAAGAAATTTGCACCCTCCGCCTCGGCTGCTTCCAAGAGATCGTGATCGACACCCCGGATGGCTGCAATGAAGATCACCATGTTGTAGCCCATAATCTGCCAGACAAGGGGAGCAGTTAGGGAATACAGTGCCTGGTCAGGATTGGAAAGCCAGCCTTGGGGCGGAAGGCCGAAGTTGCCGAGGATGGAATTGAAGAAGCCGAATGGTGCCGGATGATAAAGGATCTTCCACACCAGACTGATGACGGTAACAGAGGTTACCACAGGCAAGAAGATCAGGGTCCTGTACAGTCTGCAGCCCCGAAACTCCTCGGATAAAAGCAGTGCTAACACGTAACCAAAGACTGTGCCCAGCACTGTCACCAAGATCACGATTATGGTAGTGTTGCCGAGGGCCTGCCAGAAGATCTTGTCTTCCAGTGCTCGAGCATAGTTTTCAAAGCCTACATACGGACCTGGACCAAACTGGTATTGACGAAAGCTCAAAGCAAAGGACTGGAGGATGGGATATATCTTAAAAACTAAGAAGAAGACTATTGCAGGCAAACAGTAAAGGTAGGCGGCTTTGTTGCGGCAAGCCGCTCTCCAAAGCTCTTTGACCTTGGAATTCATGGCTCCTCCTCCTCGCCGAGATTGGATGGTAGCCTGCGGGCTCCGCCGTCCGCAAGTTGGCTGAAGCGAAAGCCCGCAGGTGCTTTACAGGGCTAGATTTTAACCGCCGTATACATTCTGCTTTTTCAGCTCGGCGTTGATCTTTTCATCATACTCAACTACAAGGGCATCTATATCTGTATCCGGATCCAGTAGCACTGCTTGCACCACTTCTGATGCCAGCAGCTTGACGGGATAGTAATCTACGATGGGTTCGGGGAATCGGACCAGATCTCTCCGGAAGACCTCTACGAAGGGTTCCATGAGGGGCTGTCCGGAGACGGCAGCAGTGTCAATGTCGTTTCGTACTGAAACCCGGCAGACGTTGGAGATGGGATTGGTAATGCCGAAGATCTGGGCCTCAGGCGATGTCATGAAAACCATCCAGCGATAGACTGCCTCTGGATGTTTAGTGGTCTTGCTCATGTAGAGATTCTCACCTTCACCCAGGGTATAGCCTCCGGCTGGACCGGCGGGCATTAGGGCAGTGCCCAGCTTATCTCCGAGCCTCGCGCTGTACTCGAGAATTCGATAGCCCGCATGGAAGACCATAGCAGCTAATCCATCCTGGAAGGTGCCGTAGACTGCGGAGGAATCGGCGGTCTGGAAGCCTGGCTGGAAGATCTTGTGTTTATGGGCCATATCCCGCTCAAACTCCAGGGCCAGCTTAACCTCGGGAGTGTTCAGGTTAGAGACCCACTTACCGTCGTCAACTTCCCGAAGTATGCTGCCGCCGGCCTGCCAGACCCAGTCCTGGAAGGTCCAGTAGGCATATCCCCGGTTGGTAGAGCCGTAGACCGAAATGCCATAGGTATCGTCTCGGCCGTTTCCATCGGGATCGTTGAAGGTGGCATATTTGGCAAACTCAATCATCTCATCCCAGTTGGTAGGTACAGCCTGGCCGAACTTGGTCAGCCAGTCATGGCGGTAGTACATTGCCTGGCCCTGTACCGACCAGGGCACTGCGTAGTACTTGCCGTCGGATCCCTTACAGGTCTCCCAGGCTACGTCAAGCATCTTGTCGCTGTCGGGGAAGCTGCCCTTGTCGATCTCAGCCACGATGCCGTACCGCACCCATCTGCCGGTGGTGACGGTATCCATGATCCACGCATCAGGCAGGGCGCCGCCTAAGGCAGAGGTGAGGAGTTTGTCTTCCAAGTCCTGATACAAGCTGAAGACTACTTCGATATCAGGATTCTGCTCCATGAAAATCTCACCCAGTGCCTGATAGGCCTCTAGGTACTGCGGATTTCCCCTAAGCCAAATACTGATTGTCGTCTTGTCAGCTGCCAGCGCCGCGGCGGACATGGCGGCCACCAGGTAGACTACTACTAGCAGCAGAGCTGCCCTTTTTCCGATGATCGTCGTTCTCACGTGACTACCTCCTTATGCTTGTTTCTCGTTGGTGACTGGACACAAACTCCGAGGCTTTTCCCGTAGAACTTCGCTGCACCGCTACTGCAGGAATGACCACCTCCTCTGGTTGAGAATCCTCCTGGAACATATCAAGCAGGCACTGCATGGCTGTATTGCCGACCTGGATCTTGGGGATCACAAAGGTCGTCAGGCTGGGATGAACCCTGCCTGCCATCTCAATGCCGTCGACGCCTACAATGCTCACATCTTCAGGCACTCTCAAGCCGTGATTGGCAATGGAGTCTAAAGCACCTATAGCCATGAGGTCATTAAAGCAGAAAACCCCCACCGGCAAAGCAGCACTGGCCAGCAGCTCATCCATGGCTTCATGTCCTCTCTTGATGGTGGGAATCCTATGGAGTGAAGGGGTAATCCGCATAACCTCGAGTTTTAGCTCTGCTGCCCGTTCACTAAAGCCCAGCCAGCGCAGTTCGTTGGATTCGGAAGTGACGGGGCCGGAAAGATACGCCAGGCAAGTAGGCTTGGAAGCGGCAAGGAAATCCGCGGCCTGCAGTCCCTGTTCCCGATTATTGGTGACTATGGAAGTGATGCCTAAGTGGGTCCATGATCTATTGACAACAACTACCCTCTGGTCATCTCGGAAGATCCTGGCTGCAGTTTGGTTGGAAAGACGGGGTGAGACAAGTATGAGACCGTCTACCTGCCGCTGGCGGAGAAGTCTGATGGAGTGTTGTTCTCTTTCCGGATCTTCATCGGTGTTGCAGAGGAAAATGTGGTAATTAGCTTGTGACGCTACATCTTCGATGCCCCTCAAGACTTCGGCAAAGTAAGGGTTGGCTACATCGGGGATAATAACTCCGATTGTACGGCTTTCCTGTGTTGCCAGCCCCCGTGCCAAGGCGTTAGGTACAAAGTTCAGTTCCTTTATGGCCTGCAGCACTCGCTCCCTGGTAAATCGATTGACATTGGGATGATTGTTAAGCACCCGGGACACTGTGCGCACTGAAACACCGGCACGGCGGGCGACATCATTAATAGTAACCCGCAATTAACTTTAGCCTCCTAGGCGATGAATTAAAAGCAAAACATTGTATAATCACTCTGATAATTGCCATCGGTAGACAAATTGTCCAGCGCTGGCAATGTATGACTTATACAACAAAAGGGAATATCCTGCCAATTCTCGAAAGAGTTAACAATCAAAAAGCAAAAGATAGGTTAACACCCGGATTTATGAAGGATAACAGGGTGAAAATGGCGTAGAGAATAAGACGGGGTCCGATTGGTAATCTTGGCTGTATAACATAAAGTGGAGGGAGGAATTAGTGACTGAAGTGCAGAAAGCTCGCGAACGGTTGCGCCAGTGGAAAGGCGATTCTTATGCTTTCGGCTTAGGTGTTTTGGGCAAGACAGGAGAGTTTGCTGCTGAACTGGGCAAAACCGCTATGGTTATTGCCAACCGGGACGCTTGGCTGAAGCCTACCGTTGATGCGGTAGTTAACTCTTTGAAGGAAAATGGTGTAGAGCTGGTTCCCAATGAGGTCGTCCGGGATGCGGCACCTAATGCTCCTCGAGAGGATGTTTACCGACTGGAGACTTACATTCTCCACCACCAGCCTGACGTCATCGTAGTCATTGGCGGAGGCAGCAGCATCGATGCCGCGAAGGCCGCCAACGTGCTGGCAACCCTGGGAACCTATGATGCCGATATCGATCGGTATTTTGGCACCGGTGAGGTAACCAAGGTCCTGGAAGAAACCGGCAAGAAGCTTCGTCCAGTGATTGCTGTGGCTACTGCCGCCAGCTCAGGAGCCCATCTAACCAAGTACTCCAACGTCACCGACGTCGTTGTTGGACAGAAGAAACTCATCGTCGATGATGCCATCGTACCGCATCGGGCAGTCTTTGATTACGCTATTACCAAGACAATGCCCAAGGGATTCACTGCTGATGGAGCTCTAGACGGTGTTGCCCACTGCCTGGAGGTTTTCCTGGGTGCATCCGATGAAACCTTTGACAAGGTCAAGGACGTAGCTCTCTTAGGTATTGAACTGGTAGTTAACAATCTGGAGAAGGTCATGGAGAATCCTGGGGATGAGGCAGGCAGAGAAGCTCTGGGTCTGGCCACTGACTTGGGAGGCTATGCCATCATGATCGGCGGCACCAACGGTGCCCACTTGACCAGCTTTTCCCTGGTGGATCTCACCAGCCACGGACGGGCTTGTGCCTTGATGAACCCGTACTATACCGTGTTTTTTGCTCCGGCCGTCGAGAAGCAGCTGCGGCTGGTAGGGGATATCTATCGTCGGGCTGGTCTCGTCACTGAAGACCTGGACAAGCTCTCCGGCAGGGATCTTGGTGTGGCGGTAGCTAACGGCATGGTAGAGCTGAGCCGCCGCATCGGTTTCCCGACCAAGCTCACTGATCTTGAAGGCTTCACCGATGAACACATCGAGCGGGCTCTCACCGCTGCCAAGGATCCGCAGCTGGATATGAAGCTGAAGAATATGCCGGTACCCTTGAATGCAGATTTGGTGGACGAGTACATGGCACCGATTCTGGAAGCAGCCAAGGTGGGCGACTTCAGCTTGATCAAGAATATGCCGTAAGGTAAGAACGGCGTGCTAGACAAGAGCATTGTTAGCCCCTCTGGGGCTTGCTGATGGTTAAGATAGGCAGGTTTCCTTTGGTACCTGCCTATCTTGTTTCTGGTGTAAGTGATGAATAATTCTCGCTGCAAATTACGCCAGCAAAGGCAGAAGCCAAATGCGATTTTCAATATACAAAAACGAAGGAATGAAGTTTAAAGAGCGGTATAATTTGAGATATTGCGATTTAGAAAAAAGAAAACTAGCAGGACATTTGTCCTAGGAGTTGAAGCCTATTATAAGATCCTTTTTTAGCCAGCACTGCTGACACACACGGGGGTGGACCAAGTTTGACCCTTGGCAAGCTGGAAAATGAACAGGTATTGCGGCATATTCGCTGGCGTTCCATCGCACACTTTCTGGGTGAAGGCTCTAGTTTTCAGCGCCTTGTCTGGGCATTTATCATTTTCATTATGATCCTAGTTGCTTTCCACAGCCGAAGTGTTGAGCCGCGAACGTGGATCCCGACCTTTTTGTGGATTCAGGCTGCTGTCAGCTGCGGGGTCTGGGTCATAGCCGCTTTGCGGGGTTCGTGGGCCGTGAGCTGGGGAGGGTACTACTCTGCTTGGATAGCCCTCTCCGGGATAGTGGTCAGCTCCCCGGGGACGGTCGCCCTTGGGTATGGCTTGATGCTGATGGGCATGACCCTTTCTGCTTTGGATATGCCCTCCCGTACCGGCTTTATGTCACTGGCATTATGGGCAGCGGTGGTCCTCATGGCTGTTGAGGAGAGAGAGCTTTACGGGGTTATCTCGTCTAATACCGCGGCAATAGGAATGCTGATCTTTGTGCTGTTCAGCGTACTCCTGCTGCAGAGTCTGAGCTTCTTAGAGAACCTTTACCGGCGGGGCTTTTGCGATGATTTAACCGGCGTTGGCAGCAGGCGGATGCTGGGCTGGGTGAGCAACACAGCCTTGATGGAAGCCCAGAAACGAGGCGAAGCCTTGAGCCTTCTCCTTTTGGATCTGGATAATTTCAAGCTGGTCAACGACCAGGGCGGCCATGCTTTGGGAGATGCGGTGCTGGAACAATTCGCCGGGTTTATCCAGCAGGAGATCCGGGCAGAAGATATTGTCTGCCGCTACGGCGGCGATGAATTCGCCATTGTGATGAAAAACACAAATCACAAAGCTGCTATAGGTGCAGCTCAGCGCCTGAGGAAACGGGTGGCAGATGTTTTTAGTCGGCAGGTGCCGGAGTGTTCCATCAGCATCTCTGTTGGGGTTGCGACATATCCCGAACACGGCACTACCTTAACAGAGCTCTTGAATAAAGCGGACAGAGCACTGATGGCCGGAGCTAAACTCCGGGGGAGAAACAGAGTTGCAACTGCTGATGCCTTCAACTATGGTGACCCATGGGAAGTGCTGCAGGACATTTTGACCTCCCGTGTGATGAGGCTGCTTGAGATTGTAGTGCAGGTCAGCGATGCGAGCGTAGAGCACATAACCCGCCTGGTACCCTTGGTGGAGGCCTTGGGAGTAGCTGTGGGCCTGCCTGACAAGCTGCAGCTCACCGTTGTCCAGGCAGCTGCTCTCCATGACGTGGGCTATATTGCTGTGCCGAAGGACATACTGAATAAGCTGGGACCTTTAGATTGGAAAGAGCAGCATGCGCTAATGCGCCATGCAGAAGTAGGCGCAGACATTTTGGCAAATTTGGGTATTGATCAGGGCATAGTAACAGCCCTCCGCCACCATCACGAATGGTGGAACGGCAAGGGATATCCCGATGGTCTTAGTGGAGAAGAAATCCCCATCACTGCAGCAGTTCTCTCGGTGGTGAACGCATATGATGCCATGATTCGGCCGGGACCCTATGGACGGCCCCGCACTCCGGAAGAAGCTGTACAGGAGATTCTTAGGCTCTCCGGTCAGCAGTTTAATCCCCATGTTGCAGCTAAACTGCCTAAGATTCTGGAATTGGCATCGTAACGCTGTTCAATCCTGCTTTTCTATTGTGATTGCTACATCCCCTGGCAGGGCCAGTTCGCAGAAAGCTTCATAGGCCTTGATAATTCCCGTTGGCACAGGACAGGCAGCATGGAGTCTGCAGGCCTCCGCCGCTTGGAAGATGGGGTTCTTGCTGAAGCGTCCTGCAGCAGCCATCAGTTGGTCAGCTTCTTCAAGGTATGGCTTAAGGCTTTGGACCAACTGACAGTCACTGCTCAGCAGAATCCGATAGTCCCCCTCATTCGAACCCTCAAGTTGAATCTCGCTGTTCATGCCGCAGATACCAGCTGCTATCTTTACCTTGACCCGCATTGGCGCCCCGGCCTCCTCTGTGAAGTTCTCAAGATTTCTCCATAAACTTATCTATAACCAGTACATTAGAGCTGCTGCAGCAGAGTCCTGCACCTAATCGCACTTTCTACGGAAAAACCATAAGATCCGGTGATATAAGGCCTAAAACGCAGAGGGGAGCCGGTCTTAATTAACGGTAACCCTAATCCCATGGAAATTTTACAAACCCGCCCTTGACACCATTTCGGTATTTAGGTATGCTAATACCGGAATTGAGGTGAGGCAAATGGCTGATGTAGTGGCAGTGTCGGAAATGCTGTCATTAGCGCTTCACAGTATGGTGCTGATTGCCCTAAAAGGTCAGGAGTATGTTAGCGCCAAAGAGATCGCAGCTGCCACCGGTGCTTCAGAAGCCCATCTGGCAAAGGTTTTGCAACGGCTCGCGAAGGCAGGCCTCCTTCATTCTACCCGGGGGCCCAAGGGCGGGTTTGCTTTGACTAAACCTCCTGAGGATATCACCATGCTGGATGTGTATGAAGTCATTGAGGGACCCGTGGTAGAAAGAAAATGTCCCACCGGCAGGCCCACCTGTCCCTTCGCTGCATGTATATTGGGTGGAGTGCCGCAGCGGTTGAACAAGGAGTTCACAGATTACCTGGCAAGCAAGACTCTGGGGGATCTATCCTTTCGGCTTAGTGACTAAGACAGTCGGGTCTACGAAGACCACGGCAGTCAAGGCATCT
Organism: Bacillota bacterium; assembly: GCA_012727675.1. Classification (GTDB taxonomy): domain Bacteria; phylum Bacillota; class Limnochordia; order DTU087; family DTU087; genus DTU087. The sequence continues at coordinate 17,576 of JAAYGR010000057.1, read as the reverse complement.
GCTGAGCTGATTCTTCAGTAAGGCAGTTATCTAAACAACACCAAGGGAGACAATGAGGGGGAGAGATTTATGGCACTGGATATGTTTTGCTATCAATGCTCACAGACTGTAGGAGGCACAGGCTGCACCAGAATGGGAGTATGCGGCAAGGACCCACTGGTATCAAGGCTGCAGGATAATCTGGTAATCACTACCCGGGGAATGTCGGCTTACTTATACCATGCCCGGGAGCTGGGCTGCACAGACCCGGAGACTGCCGAATTCCTAGAGAAGGTCTTATATTCTACTTTTACTAACGTCAATTTTGATGCACAGAGCTTTATTGAAATGGCTCTTGAGGCCGGCCGCTTGAATGTGAAGACCATGAAGCTCCTCAAACAGGGTCTCATAGACACTTACGGAGAACCAGAGCCGACCCAGGTAAACACCGGTACTGTCAAGGGCAGGGGGATTGTGGTTACCGGCCATGGGCTTAAGGCTTTGGACGAGCTCCTAAAGCAGACAGAGGGAACAGGCATTAATGTCTACACCCATTCAGAGCTGCTACCTGCCCACGGTTATCCGAAGCTCAGCAGGTATCCCCATCTGGTAGGCAACCTGGGCAAGTCCTGGACCGATCAGAAGGAGCTCTTTAGCCGTTATCCAATGGCTATTCTCGGAACATCCAACTGTGTCTTGATTCCGCAACCTGAGTACCAGGATCGGATGTTCACCACGGGACCTGCCCGTCTGCCGGGAGTTACCCACATCGAGGGGTATGATTACAAATCGGTGATCGATTTGGCCATGACCCTTCCGGAACTGCCGGACGAGCCCGGGGACACAGTTCTCACCACAGGATTCTCCACATCGGTGGTTCTGTCCCTCAAGGACAAATTGAAGGAACTCATCGAAGCCGGCAAGATTCGCCACTTCTTCCTGGTGGGAGGCTGCGATTCGCCCCACCGGCGGCTTGGTTACTATCGGGAGTTTGTGGAGCAGCTGCCTAAGGATACCATCGTACTCACCTTGGGCTGTGCTAAATTCCGGTTTAATGATCTGGACCTGGGGGACATCGAGGGTGTGCCGAGACTCATCGATTTGGGCCAGTGCAATGACTCCATCGTAGCTGTAGAAATTGCCTTGGCCTTGGCAGAGATGTTCGGAGTCAGTGTCAATGAACTGCCTTTGACCTTGGTTCTGGCCTGGATGGAGCAGAAGGCCATTGCTATCTTCTGGAGCCTGCTTTCCCTGGGCATTAAAGGCATTTACTTGGGTCCGGTTCTGCCGGCTTGGGTAAATGATGGTATTCTCAAGGTTCTCCAGGATAACTATGATGTCAAGCTCATCGGAGAGCCTAAGGAAGATATCGAGAAGATGCTGGCTTAAGAGCGGTAATACTCTAGACTAGAACTTCGAACTAAGACCCAGTTAAGGGCAAATATCTTTTTAAAGCTTGAGACATCCATGATTTATCAATGGAGTTAAGGGGCAGTCCAGAGGGGCTGCCCCTTAAGTGTCTCTGCGGACGCGTTGACGGTAATAATTGGCATATGATATAATCCATGGGAAAAAGCAGGAGGGGGTGCTGAACAATTGAAACACAAGAATGATGAGCTGCATAACATCCAAGACAAGCTGCCGATTCTAATTAGCGATGCCAACACACTGAAGTACGCAGATGGACAAGTGGAAGTGCTGGATCGCCGGAAGTTCCCATTTCATCGGGAGTGGCTGACTTGCACCGACTATGAGGCTACAGCCAAGGCAATAGAGGATATGGTAATCCAAGGTGCCATAGGGGTTGCTGTAGCTGCTGGCCTAGGATATGTCCAAGCTGCCTATGCTGCCCGGGATTTAACCGTGGAAGAGCGCCGTGTGTATCTAGAGAGGGCAGCGGACAGGCTCAGGAACACCAGGCCCACCGGACAGCGGCTGTGGGTATTGCTCCATGAACTGGAAGAGATAACTGAGAAGCACTGCGGCTCAGCCGATCTGGAGGATAAACTCCTTGAACATGTCCGGGAATACTTGGCTTATTTTGATCATGTGAGCCGCGAGACTGGGCGCCATGCAGCCAGCCTCCTGGATGATGGCGATACAATCCTTACCCACTGCTACGCAGCCGGTGCCGTTCTATGGATGCTCCATTTTGCCAGGGAAGCCGGCAAGAAGATTTCTGTCTACTCTTGTGAGACCCGGCCCTATCTTCAGGGTGCTAAGCTGACGGCTCCGAGTATCCACGAGATGGGCATACCGGTGACGCTGATTACCGACAGCATGAGTGCGTACATGATGGCATCCGGTAAGATCACCAAGTACGTCACCGCGGCCGATGCCGTTGCCATGGACGGCTCTATTGCCAATAAAGTAGGGACATTTCTCCACGCTATTGCTGCCCATGCCCATGGGATTCCCTTCTTTGTACTTGCCTACGAGGGCGTTGACCCCAATATTCCAACCGGTGCCGATATTGTCATCGAGCAGCGGAATCCAGCCGAAGTAAAAGAGGTCAACGGTATTCCAACCACTATAGCTGAATTGAAAGCTGAGTACCCTGCATTTGATGTCACTCCTCCTGAATATATTTCTGCAATTGTCTGTGCTAATGGCATCTTTGCCCCTTCGGATATTAGAAATCACGTGATGGTAGAGAAAAGACCCCAGGATGAAGCCAACTAGCTGGTAAGACTGCTTGTATATTGATCATGGAGAACAGCGAGAGGGTGACTGTGATGACACAATCTGCAGCAGATAGACCCCAGGTCGGGGGTGTATACTACGCGACCAGGATCCAGGAAGGGGATCTTGCCCCATACGTTCTACTGCCTGGCGATCCTGATAGAATACAGAAGATCACCTACTATTGGGATGAGTTCGAGATAAAGGGCAATTACCGGCAGTATCGGACAGCCACTGGAATATATAAGGGAGCAGAGATTTCTGCAGTATCTACCGGTGTTGGCGGGCCTTCCACTGAAGCAGTGCTGGATGAGCTGGCCCGGCTGGGAGCAGATACCTTTATCCGTGTAGGTACCAGCGGTTCCATTCAACCCCATATCCGATGCGGCGATCTCGTCATTAATACCGGTGCAGTTCGCTTCGACGGCACCTCCAATCTATATGTTTGGCCCGAATATCCCGCTTACGCCGATTATGATGTGGTGATGGCTTTGGTCCAGGCCTGTGAAGAGCTGGGATTTAACTATCATCTGGGATTGGCGGCTACTGCCGGATCTTTTTATGCCGGTCAAGCCAGGCCGGCCTACGGAGATTATGTTCCACCGGGAAAAGAAAAGCTGTTGGAGGAGTATCAGAGGGTAGGAGTTACCAATCTAGAAATGGAAGGATCAACCATCTTTACCCTTGCCAGATTGTACCGTAAGCGGGTTGGCATGATCGTGGGCATTGTGGCTGACCGGGTCAACAATGTCTGGGATGATGAGGGAGTCGAGGAGAAGGTATCTCAGGCCGCAACCCATGCGGTCAAGATTTTGGCAGAATGGGACTTGTTGAAAAAGCAGGCAGGGAAGAGCCATATTTATCCCAGCCTGTTAACAAAAGCAAGGGAGGAAAGGTAAGATGAAGAGGAAAACGGTAGTCGGCATCTTAGTCCTAGTACTTGCTCTGTTCAGCCTCACGACCGGGGTTGCCTTTGGAGAACCGCTGAGGGTCATCCTGGTCACTGATATCGGCGGTCTGGGAGACAAAGGTTTCAACGACGGGGGCTGGCTCGGGGTGCAGATGGCAGAGGAGCAGCTGGGGGTCACCGGCAATGTGATCCAGTCTTTCCAGCAGACAGATTTTATCCCCAATCTGACCACAGCAGCTCGGCAGGCAGATGTGGTTGTGGCCCTGGGCTTCTTGATGGCAGATGCCATCTCTGAGGTTGCAGCCCGGTTCCCCAATGTGAAGTTCATACTGGTAGACTCGGTGGCAGAGGAATTGCCTAACCTGGCCTCATATGAGATTAGGGCTGGGCAAGGCGCGTATTTGGCTGGTATAGTAGCTGCCGCTGTTACCGAAACCGGCAGGGTTGGCATGGTGGAGCCCATGTCCATTCCACCAGTGATTGCCTTTACCGCTGGCTACGGAGCAGGAGTCAAGACCTGGAATGAGCTTACAGGCAGCAATGTAGAATTGGTTGTAAAAGATGCTGGTGCATTTAACGATCCAGCTAGAGGCAAGGCACTGGCCCTATCTATGATCGGTCAGAATGTGGATATCATGATGAGCGGTGCTAATACGGGCCTTGGGGTTTTCCAGGCAGTCAAGGAGAAGAACGATGAAGAAGGCATCACCCTGGAGGCAGTGGCAGCCGGAACAAAGCCCAAGTATTTTGGTGTAGGTGTTGACCTTGACCAAGATGACATCTATCCAGGCATGATGCTGACCAGTGCACTTAAGAATGTTCCTGAAGTAATTCTGGGAGCCATCAAATCCATTCAGGATGGTACATTTACCGGCGGTCACCATGCTGTCGGCATTCAAGAAGATGCCACCGGCATCACCGACCTGCGCCACACCAGACATCTGGTGCCCGATGAGGCCATGGCTGTTGTTGAGAAGGCCGTTGAGCTGATGCGGGCCGGCAACAAGGACCTTGAAATACCATTGGCAGTGGAAAATGCTGAGAAATTCATTCAGGACTTCAAGGTTCCCGAAGAGCTTCGTTTTGTATTGCAGTAGGGTAGTGCGGTGGGATAACACAGTAAGTTAGTACAGGAGGCGCATGAGATGAGCAGTAAGCAGGCACCTTATGCAGTTGAGATGCTCCAGGTGGTCAAGAGATTCTCCCAAGTGCTGGCAGTGGACCATGCAAATCTTCAGGTTAAGCAGGGAGAGGTCCATGCAGTTATCGGCGAGAATGGTGCTGGAAAGAGTACTCTCATGCGCCTTCTGTATGGTTTTTATACAGCAGACAGCGGCACTATCCGCATCAACGGTCAGACTGTCAAGATGACAGACCCGGGAGTGGCCATCGCGCACGGCATCGGTATGGTGCACCAGGAGTTTATGCTGGTTCCCCGGTTGAATGCTTTAGATAACATCATCCTAGGCCAGGAGCCCAGGAAGGGACTGCGGGTAGACCGGCAGAAAGCCCGGGAGGAGATAACCCGCCTTGCGTCAGAGCTTGGCTTTCAAGTTGATCTGCATACTGAGGTCCGGGATTTGCCTGTGGGTGTCCAGCAAAAGGTTGAGCTGCTGAAAGTGCTTTATCGGGGTGCTTCTATCCTGATACTGGATGAGCCCACCGCGGTTTTAACCCCACAGGAGGTCGACGAGCTTTTTGAGATGCTAGAGAACCTGCAGAAACAGGGCAAGACCATCATCTTGATCACCCACAAGCTGGATGAGGTTATGGCCATTGCCGACCGGATTACGGTAATGCGCCGTGGCAAGACGGTCAAGACAGTATCGAAGGATTCCACCACCAGCGGTGAATTGGCTTCTCTTATGGTGGGCAGAAACGTAATTCTAGACATCACCCCTCCTCCGGTAGAGCCAGGGGAAAAGGTACTGACGGTGCGGAATCTGTCGCTGCAAGAGCCAGGGTCTGCCAGGGTCTTGGTTGACCGCGTCAGCTTTGAGGTTAGAGAAGGCGAGATCCTGGGGATAGCTGGTGTATCGGGCAACGGCCAAAGCGAACTCGCTGAAATGCTCACAGGACTCACCAGGCCCACCAGTGGGGAGATCCTGATCCGGGGACAAGAGGTGACCTTCGGCAGTGTCAGGCGTAAGCGGGAGTCTGGCATTGCCCACATTCCCGAGGATAGACGCAATACCGGCCTTGTTATGGCTTTGTCTGTAGAAGACAATCTAACCATCGGCCATCAAGATAATCCCGAGCTTAGCGGCAAGGTTCTCCTTAAGCGGCAAGCTATAGAAGAGCGGTCCGATAGGCTGATCAACATGTTTGATATCCGCCCACCCCGCAGGGATGTTGCCGCGTGGCATCTCTCCGGGGGAAATCAGCAAAAGGTCATTATCGCCAGGGAGCTGGCTCACGATCCAGAGGTGCTGGTTGCCAATCAGCCCACGAGAGGGCTGGACGTGGCCGCGATGGAATATGTCTATCATCACCTGCTGGAGGCCAGAAGCCAGGGGAAAGCCATAGTCCTCATCTCCATGGAACTCGATGAGGTACTCACCCTCAGTGACCGGATCTTGGTTATGTACAATGGGCGGATTGTCGGTGAGTTTAGCAGGACAAATGCAGATATAGAGCAGATTGGGTTATTGATGCTGCAGGGAAGGGAAGCTGGGTAGGAATGAAAATCACTAGTGGTTTGGGATCAGCCCTCATCGCCGTCTGTATAGGTATCGGTATCAGCCTGATCTTGGCGCTGCTGACCGGGGCGAGTCCCCTACTTACACTTAAGGCCCTATGGGTAGGATCTTTAGGAACTCCAGACAGCCTAGCAGTAACAATTAATAATGCAGTTCCCCTTATTCTCACAGGGATGGCGGTTCTAGTAGCCTTTAGAGCCGGCTTGTTTAATATCGGGGGCGAGGGGCAGATGTACATGGGAGCCCTGGGGGCGGTCTTGGTCGGCCTTTATGTGGATCTTCCGCCGGTTCTTGAGGTCCCCTTGTTGATTGCGGGAGGCGCTTTGTTTGGAGCGCTGCTGGCTGGTCTTGCCGGACTCCTTCGGGCATATACCGGTGCCCATGAAGTAATAAGCACTATTATGATGAACTACATAGCCCAGTATTTCGTCAATTATATGGTTACCAAGGGACCTTTGAATAAGGGGTCATATTCGGCCCAAACCCATCCCATTAACCCCAGTGCCCGGCTGCCGGTGTTATGGAATAACCCTGTGAGTCCAGTTACTATCTCGGTAATTATTGCTCTCGCCAGCGTTCTCTTCATCCATTGGTTTTTGACCAGGACGAAACAGGGGTTTGTGCTGAATACAGTGGGGCTAAACCCCCGGATGGCAACCTATGCCGGGACAAACATCAAGGGCTATTGGATATCTGGAATGATGCTGGCCGGCGCCTTTGCCGGTATGGCCGGAGCCGTTATGGTGGGAGGCGTCTTTCATAAGTTGGTGGCCAATTTCTCAACAGGGGCGGGATTTACCGGTATCGCCGTTGCGCTGCTGGCTAAGAACCAACCCCTGGGCCTGATTCCTGCTGCGCTGCTCTTTGGCGGCCTAAACAGTGCCAATCTGGAACTTCAGCTTTCTGCTGGAGTGCCTAAAGATGTTGTACTGATCATCCAGGCTGTGGTGATTCTATCGGTGGCTGTACAGGCTGTGATCTCTGAAAGGCTGGAGAAACGGGAAGCTGCTGGTATAGATAGGGTGGGAAGTCAATGAGTTTAGGTACCGTATTCAACTTGACGCTGCTGCACCAGACCATCGTTCAGGCCACGCCGCTGCTTCTTACCGCCTTAGGCGGCGTTTTCTCTGAACGTTCCGGTACTGCCAATATAGCCTTGGAAGGTATAATCATGATGGGTGCTTTCTTTGGCTATGCGGGGACGTACTATACAGGCAATCCGTGGTTCGGTATAGTCTGTGCCATGGCTGCCGGTGTTGTGGTTTCATTGATCCATGCTGTTGTTACTGCCACCTACAAAGTTGATCACATAGTCAGCGGTATTGCCTTGAATATTCTGTGTCAGGGGTTAACAGGCTATCTGCTGGTTGTCTTGTTTCAAAGCCAGGGAAGCGCCCGGGAGTTTGTGGCCCAGCTTCCGACCATCTCCATTCCCTTCTTGAAAGCCATACCTGTGGTGGGATCTGTACTGGATGCAGTATTTAGCCAGGGTCCATTGGTCTATCTAGCTTTCATCCTGGTCTTAGTCAGCCGGTTTATCCTGGACAAGACAGTTTTCGGTCTGCGCTTTACCTCCGTCGGTGAAGCCCCCCAAGTTGCCGATTCCTTAGGAGTGCAGGTTGCTCCCATTCAGTATGCCGGCGTCTTGATTAGCGGCCTTCTAGCCGGCGCAGCCGGTGCCCAGCTGACCATCGGTACAATGCCGAGGTTTGTGTATCTGATGAGCGGTGGACGGGGCTATATCGCCTTGGCTGCGGTGATTTTGGGTAAATGGCAGCCCACCGGCGTCATGTGGTCTTCACTGCTGTTTGGATTCTTCTTCTCACTAGCTGACAACCTGCAGGGTACAGGTTTTGCTATACCAAACGAGATCTTCCTAATGCTGCCCTTTATTTTGACCATTGTCGTTGTTTCGGGTGTAATCGGCCATAGCGAAGGTCCGGCCCATTCCGGCAAACCCTACGTTAAAGAACTATAACAAGGTGTGTTCGGCATATCTTCACTAGGGCATAGTTCCCACAAGGCCAAATAGACTTGTAAGAAGTATAGTAGCGATGCTGACAGCACCCAGCTGCACAGCATCGCTTTCTAGTTAAGCCTCTTCATCTATGCCGAGTCTACTATAGAATCCACTTCCTCTGAATATTGTACTGGCAGATGGCAAACAGCGCCCCGGCAAAGCCCAGCAAGATCAGAATACATAGGACAGGGGGCAGTATACTTACATCGAGGATCCAACGGTTGAGAAGGTCAGTTCCATAGGTAAGGGGTAGGAGAAATGATATAGGACGCAGGAAAACCGGCAGACTGCTGATCGGTATAAACAAACCGCATAAAAACAGCATCGGAAACCGGAAGAAGTTGGAGAATGTCTGGGCTTCAAAGACCTCCTTTGCCGAAACAGCGATCATGAGTCCCAGCAAAGTAGAAGTCACGGCAATCAGAAATACTGCCAGCAGCACCCCACCCCAGTTGATCCCGGCAAGGTTGACAAAAAAGGCGGCAAAAATCACCGGTACAAAGGCGTTGAACATCCCAAAGATGATAGCACCGGAGAGCTTAGCAGCCACCATGGTGGGTAGTGAAATAGGAGCAAGCAACAACCGCTCAAAGGAGCGCCCCCTCCGTTCAAAGGTGATGGTTACCGCGAGCATGGAGGTAGTGCCGAACAACACACTCATGGACATCAGCCCGGGAAGCAGGCTGCGGATCTCGCTAAGATTCACTCCTCCATAGGAGCGGAGCATTTGCATCAGAGTCCAGGACAAGGGGAAGATAATGCCCCAGCTGATATTGGGCGGTTTGAGATAGTAGTTCCGGACATCTTTTTTGAGGATATTCCAAAATGCGATCCATGTTTTCATTGTTTTCATCTTCCGCGGCCCCCCTTTTCCTTCTCCTTTCTCAGTCGTTCAGCTTCGATGCCGGTGACCTTTACGAAAATATCCTCTAAGGTTGGCCGCAGCTCCCTGGCTTCAAAGATAGAGACTCCCATGCTGTCAAGGTACTGCAGGATGGGTGAGAGGGGAATCCGCTCCTCAGAGGTGAGGGTGATTGCGTTATTTGACTGAAGTTCAACCACGCAGTCGCCAAAACGAGCCTGGAGCTTCTCCACAAAGGGAGTTAAATCCGTATCGGCAGCTAGCCTGAGGGTATGCCCATGGGTGATGCTCTCCATCAGCTCAGATACTGTGCCCCTAGCTACAATCCGGCCATCGACTATGAAAGCAATCCGGTCGCATACCCGCTCGGCTTCTTCAATGTAATGGGTGGTAATGAATATTGTAGTGCCTCGCTCTTTGAGGTTCAGCAGCAGCCGCCGGATTTGCCGGGCACTTTCCACATCAATGCCGGTGGTGGGCTCATCGAGAAAGAGAATCTCAGGCTCATGGATGATACCCGCGGCGATGGTCAGCTTGCGCCGCATTCCTTTGGAATACGCCCTAAAGGGACGCTTCCCGGCTTTGGTGAGATCAAATTGCTCTAGAAGTTCGCCAGCCCGTTTCTCCCTAGCTGCTTTAGCCATGCCGTAGAGGGCTCCGCAAAAGCAGAGATTGTCAAAGCCGTCCATCTCGCCATAAAGATTGCTTTCATCGGGAACGATGCCGATGATGGCCTGGACCTGCTTGGGATTCTTCACAACATCAATGCCGCTAATGGAAATGGAGCCAGCAGATGGCCTGGCAAGTCCGATCATCATATTAATGGTGGTGGTTTTGCCTGCACCGTTGGGGCCCAGCAGTCCGACAATTTCTCCCCGGCGGATGGAAAGTGAAATGTCATCAACTGCTGTGAAGTCCCCGTAGCGCTTAGTGAGGTTCTTGACAGTTACAATTTCCTGGCTGTTCATGATCAACTACTCCCTTAATCTGTTCCCTTAATCAGTAATCCTGCACCGCTTTCCTGCCTTGCCGCGGCAGTCTTGCTTGTCCCCAGGTGTCTCCCATTGCTTCGCATGGTGACATCCGCCCTCACCTGGGGTGCATGGTTCCCGCTGGATGGAGGCCAGCTCGTCGATTTCCGCTGCCAGGGCTCGAAGTACTTCTCGGTTCACATCATAGTGCATGAAATGGCCTTTCCTTTCACCGGTGAGAAGGCCCGCTTCCCGCAGTACCTTGAGATGCTGGGACACAGCTCCCTCGGAAAGTCCAAGCTTCCTCGCTAGGGCCCCAACACAGAAGTTGTGTCGAAGAAGCAGCATGACAATCTTCCTCCGGGTGTCATCGGCTATAGCCTTAAGGACAAGGGCCTTGTCCATTTGACCACCTTCCTCGCTAAATCAATTTAGCACCTACTAAAGTAATTATACTGCCGGATCTGTTTTAGTCAAGGCTAAAATAAAAAGGTGCGCTTCATTTCAAAACGCACCCCAAGTAATGGATTTAGAGGTCAGTTAGAATCTCGGGTTAAAAGATCCGGGTGAACAGATTCTCTATGTCACCTTGGTCAAAAGACCCCTATTTATGTTTATCCTCAGACCGGTTTTACTCTAGATTTCTGAACCTCGTAGCCTACTCCAGTGATGGCCTTTTCGATTTCTTCGATGGAGATTTTATCATCGTCAAAGTTCAACTTCACTTTGCTGGTGTTAAAAGATACTTTCACCGAATCCTGCTCGATCCCGTTTAGTCCCTTTACTGCCGCTTCTATTTTCTGCATGCAGGATGGGCATGTCAAGGTTTCCAGCTGGATTGTTGCTGCTTTCATATTGCTATCTCCTCCCATTGGGTCACTTGATTGGTTCTCTCGGCTGTCAATTCAATTATATCCCCTATATCGGTATCAAAACCTTGATCTAGGTCAACTTTTCCAGCTGCCCATAGCGGCGGGGGAGGCGATACCGGAGAAGCCTCATGCCGTTCAAGATAACGGCTAGGATGCTGCCTTCGTGTACCAGCATGCCGATGGACATGTTCATCCAGTCGCTGAAGATTAGACTGGCCAGCAGCACCAGCACAACACCTACCGCGATAAAGATGTTCTGTTTCATATTTCTTGCTGTCGCTTTGGCTAGTCCCAGGGCATGGGGCAGCCGGCTGAAGGCGGAATTCATCAGTACCACATCCGATGTTTCGATAGCCACATCTGTGCCGCTTCCCATGGCAATCCCGATCTGTGCCGAAGCCAGCGACGGGCTGTCATTGACCCCATCTCCAACAAAGGCAACGATTCTGCGTTTATCATCAATGAGTCTCTTGATATAGGCTGCCTTATCTTCCGGCAGCATGTTACCGTGGGCTTCTGTAAGTCCCAGTGCCCGGCTGACAACATCAACAGTCCCTTGGTTATCGCCTGAGAGCATGATCAGGTTTCTTACTCCCAGTTTCCTCAGCCGCTGCAAGTCTTCTTTGACGCCTGGACGGATCTGGTCCCGAACTCCCATGAGGATTTTCAGCTGGCCGTCCACCGCAGTGAGTACCAGGGAGTTCCCATTTTTCTCGAAGCGGGCTATATCAGCCCTGGCCTTTTCATCAAGTTTCACCTGTTCTCTTTCCATTAAGGCGACGTTGCCGACAGCTACCCTGTGGCCATTTACAGCTGCCACAATCCCTTCGCCTTTGATAACCTCCGTATTCTCAACCGGCGAGAAAGTTGTCTCCCCAAGCTTTTCCAAGACAGCCTTGGCCAGGGGATGGTCTGATTCTCTTTCAATACTGGCAAGATAGCCCAAGGCCTCTTCGATGTTATCTCCGTAGTATTCGGTTTCTGCAACCGATGGATTCCCCATAGTCAGTGTGCCTGTCTTGTCAAAGACCATGGTATCTAATCTGCTGAAGTCACCGATGACTTCACTGCCCTTGAGCAGGACACCGTGGCGGGCTCCATTGCCAATTCCAGCAACGTTGGATACCGGCACTCCGATGACCAAAGCACCGGGACAACCCAAGACTAGAATGGTAATTGCCAGCTCAACATCCCTTGATATGAGCCACACGATAAATGACAGAACCAGCACAGCCGGTGTGTAGTATTTGGCGAAGCGGTCTATGAAGCGCTCTGCTTCGGACTTTGAATCCTGTGCTTCTTCTACCAGCTCAATGATCTTGCCGAAGGTTGTGTCTTCACCAACACGATCGGCGACAATCTGGATGGTGCCGTTATCTAGAATGGTGCCTGCATAGACATTGGACCCCTTTTCCTTGGCCACGGGAATAGACTCTCCCGTAATGCTTGCCTCATTGACGCTTCCTTCACCGGACAAGACCGTGCCGTCAACCGGTACCTTGGCACCGGTCTTAACAAGGAGTACATCACCTACGTCAACTTCATCGACATCGACTTCTTCAAACTCGCCGTTTTCCATCAGTTTGAGGGCCGTTTCCGGCGCCATTTCTGTCAGCTCTTTGATGGCTGAACGGGTCTTATTCAACGTCCGCTGCTCTAGGTATGCACCGAATAGAAAGAGGAAGGTCACGATAGCCGATTCTTCAAAGTTTCCGATTAAGAAAGCGCCTAAAACAGCGATTGTAACCAAGACATCGATGCTTACCACTTTTACCCTTAGGGCCTGGTATGCTTGAATGGCGATGGGTGCTGCACCCAAGATGGATGCGATCATTAATGCCCATTCGAAAATATCCATATTGCCCATTGTCCATTTGCTGAGAAAGGCAATGGCAATCAAGACTCCGCTCATCAAAGCGATGGTGTTTCTATTTCTTAAGATCCACCGCTGCATGCTCTCTCCTCCTCTCCAATTCCGTTTACGGCAGCTAGTTGCTGACACTTGCTGGTTCCCCTTCTGGTTCCCCTCGAGAATCTGGTCTTGGGAAGCCGGCTGCTGCCGTAATATGGAGGGCTCCTCTTCCCATGTTGTTGGGAGCTTTCGGCTTCGTCCCCTAACATGGGAAGAGGAAAGTCACCTTATGACCGGTATGCTTCATCCAGCTCAGCCAGCATGTTATATACAGCCTCGTAGGTTTCGCAAACGTCAGTGGGCACTGTGTAGTTATCCGTTACTTGCCGAAGCTCGTTGAACTCATCTTCCAATTCCGGCGTATTTGCTCCCGCTTCCCTTATTTTGGCGCTAATAGCATCAAACACTTTCCGCACATCGTGGAATTCGGGGTGGCTTCCGCCGTGGACCCGTGCCACAACCGGCACATAGAGTTCCAGTCTCTCCAGATTGCGTTCCTTAACCTGGTCAAATGTCGTCATCATCCACTCTCCCTTTCCGCATGATTTGTTTTGGGTGGATTTCCTATGCACATTGTGCCACAGCCCTGCTGGAGAAAAAATGACCCAGGTCAAGATTTGGTTATCGATACCACCGTCTCCACATGGGGAGTGTGAGGGAACATATCGACACACTTAACCTTGACTGCTTTGTAACCGCTGGCGGTGAGTACCTCTAAGTCCCGGGCCAAAGACGCAGGCTGGCAGGAAACGTAGACCAAACGGGGCGGCTTTACTGCGATCAGCTTGTCCAGTGCCTTGGGATGTATACCGCTTCGGGGCGGATCTAGGATGACGAGGTCCGGCTGTTCCTCGAGGTTATCTAGTTCAGTCAAGACATCCCCCGCAATGAAGCGGCAGTTGTCTAGTCCGTTGAGCCGTGCATTCTCCTGGGCTGCCTCGATGGCCTCAGGTATGATTTCGATCCCTATGACCTTTTCAGCCTGGGGGCTGATGATTTGGGCTATAGTACCGGTGCCGCAGTAGAGGTCAAAGACAACCCCCAGGTCTTTACCGGCAAAATCCCGGACAACGGCAAAGAGCTCCTGGGCACCGTATGAATTGGTTTGGAAGAAGGAAAATGCGGTGATCCGAAATGTGAGCCCCAGGATCCTTTCGGTAATATAATCATCGCCCCAGAGGACGTGGAGAGCATCAGCGTTAATGGCATCTGCCTTGCCGTCATTGATGGTATGAAGAACGCCTTTGATACGGCCCATAAGCTTAAGCTGGAGAAGCCTATCTACCAGTCCCGAAAGGTCAAGTTCCTGTTGGGAGGTGGTCACTAAGTTGACCAAGATCTCTCCGGTGGTCCCGGCCTTCCGGATTACCAGATGGCGCAGGACTCCCTGATGACTTTTCTTATGATAGAAAGGCACCTTTAGAGTGCGGAAATAATCTAAGGCCGCATCCAGGATGGAAAGGAAATCTTCATCCACCAGCTGGCAGCCGGTAACGGGGGACACTTCATAGCGCATCCGCTTCTTGTGAAGTCCCAGAGCCAGGGTGCCCTCCTCACTGTCGCCGAAGGTGTACTCCATCTTGTTCCGGTAGGCCGTTACATTGGGGCTGGGTTTGATGCCCAAGAATTCAAACCCTTCAATACCGACATCGGCCAAGAGCTTAAGAACGTGACGGGTCTTGATCTCCAACTGACTTTCATAAGGTATATTCAAGAACGTACATCCACCGCAGCTGCCGAATTGGGCACAGGGCGGTTCCTGTTGCAGAGGGGATTTCTCTAACACTTCCAAGATCCGGGCTTCTATTTTCCCCCGGCGTTTTCTGGTTATTCTAATTCTGACGGTCTGGCCCTCCAGGGCGTCGTGGACGATAATTTTCTCTCCATCAACATAGGCAACACCCTTATTGGGAAACACCGTGTCAGTGATAGCTGCAGTAACAATGGAACCTTTCTTAAGCATGACTTTCTCTCCTTTCCCCGGACTGCAGTAATGGTATGCCGCAGACAATCGGGAAATATGAACAGTCCTGGGGAGCTGTTCTCACTTAGCTTCTAGCTTACCTTCTAGCAGCCTTTCCCCAGGTCCTTTTCTATCTTTCGGCAACCAGTGGGGATTGCTCATACCTCTATGGTACAATATGAAGGCGGCGGCTAGGGAAGTTTTGAATGCAGAGCGCCAAGGAGAGGAATCATAGGCGTAAACTAGAATAGAGTATTAGCTTGTTGGGAAGGGAGTCGTCATCAGTGAGTGAAGCAATGCAGCCTGCCAATTTTATCGAAGGCATTATCATGGAGGACCTAGAGACCGGCAAACATAAGCAGATCGTAACCAGGTTTCCGCCTGAACCCAATGGTTACTTACACATTGGCCACGCCAAGTCCATTTGTTTGAACTTCGGTTTGGCAGAGAAATTTGGCGGTAGATGTCATCTGAGGTTTGATGATACCGATCCAGAAAAAGAGTCCGTCGAATATGTAGAAGCAATTAAGCGGGATGTCAAGTGGCTGGGGTTCGATTGGGGAGAACACCTCTACCACGCTGCCGATTACTTCGAGCAGCTTTATGAATATGCCGTTGAGCTGATTAAAAAAGGATTAGCATATGTAGATGATCTTTCTGCAGAAGAGATCCGGGAGTACCGTGGAACTCTAACTGAGCCGGGTCAGGAAAGCCCTTACCGCAATCGGTCCGTTGAGGAGAATCTTGACCTATTCCAGCGGATGCGGGCTGGGGAATTCCCCGATGGTTCGAAAGTTCTCCGGGCCAAGATCGATATGGCTTCCCCCAATATGAACATGCGGGACCCGGTCTTATACCGCATCAAGCGGGTGAGCCACTATCGGAGTGGGGATGAATGGTGCATCTATCCCATGTATGATTTTACCCATCCCATTTCTGACGCGCTTGAGGGTATTACCCACTCCATCTGCACCCTGGAGTTTGAGGATCACCGTCCCCTCTATGACTGGGTGCTGGAGAATGTGAGCGTACCCTGCCGTCCCCAGCAGATTGAGTTTGCCAGGCTGAACCTTTCATATATGATCACCAGTAAGCGCAAGCTGCTGAGACTCATCGAAGAGGGCTATGTGTCCGGCTGGGATGACCCCCGGGTACCGACACTGGCAGGGGTTCGGCGCCGCGGCTACACTCCTGAAGCCATCCGGGATTTCTGCGAGCGGGTAGGGGTTGCCAAGAAAAACAGTGTCGTAGATATAGCCATGCTTGAGCACTGCGTGAGAGAAGATCTAAACCGCCGTGCTCCCAGGGCTCTGGCAGTTTTGCGGCCCCTTAAGGTTGTCATTGAGAACTACCCTGAAGGGCAGGTAGAGGAGCTGGAGGCCGTCAACAATCCTGAGGATCCCAGTCTGGGAACCAGAAAGATTCCCTTTTCCCGGGAGATCTTTATCGAGCAGGAGGACTTCATGGAGAATCCTCCCAAGGGGTATCGGAGGCTCGCTCCCGGTAGAGAAGTGCGCCTGCGCTATGGTTATGTGATTAAGTGTGAAGATGTAATTAAGGACGGTGAGGGCAACGTAGTTGAGCTGCGGTGTACCTACGATCCGGAGACTCTAGGGGGCAGTACTCCCGACGGCAGGAAAGTACGGGGGATTATCCACTGGGTTTCTGCCGCCCATGCAGTACCGGCTGAAGTGCGGCTCTACGATCGCCTCTTTACCATAGAAAACCCCGGCGAAGTTGAGGATTTCTGGAATTACGTAAATCCCGAGTCCTTGGTGGTACTCAAGGACTGCAGGCTTGAGCCCAGCCTAGCCGAGGCTGAGTCAGGGAGCTTCTTCCAGTTTGAGAGGCAGGGGTATTTCTGTGTCGATATAGTGGATTCGAAACCCGGCAGCCTGGTCTTTAACAGGACCGTTGCCTTGAAAGACACTTGGGCTAAAATCCAGAAGAGGCAGGAGAAGAAGATATAGTCTCTCCGGCTCAAAACAGGTTGCGATTAGCCTGGGGAGCGGAGAAAACTAAAGATCATCAACACGGACAAGATTTGAGATAAACTGATGAAAGGCATCAAAGGGAGAGTGTGGGCCGCTCTCCCTTTTTGATTCATGGGTGCCTTCTTCGGTGAAGTCTTCTTCTAGACCGTGCCAATGGCATCTCTTACAGATGAATTGTTGGAAGAGAGTCTTAAGACCGCTCCCAACCTTTAAGTTGTTTTTAAGAAATAACCTCTACGATTGGACTAAGAAAAAAGGATACAACCAATTAATGGAGAAAATTTCGAATAAGAAGGGGTGCCTCATGAACGGCCGCAAGTGGATGATGCTATGCCTGTTGGTGTTCGTATTCGGCGTTTGTCCAGTTGATGCCCAAGTACTGGATACAGCTGAGATCCAGGTGATTGTCAAGATCCCCCAAATCCTTTTGGTACGTGTGAATACTGCTGAGTTGGTTTTTGAGGAGGAAGATTTTGATACAACCCAAAATGCTGTGATGACAGAGGAAGGTATCTTAGCATCAAAGATGGGTGCAGTGGAGATTGAAGTTGCCGGTAATGTGCCCCATGCTTTATATATTTCAGCAGCCGAAGACTTTAGGGGGCCCAACGGCACAACCTTGCCCAGTTCCCAAATGCAGTTTAGACTCAATGGTTCAACCGTTAGTTCTATCGATGAGGACTCCTGGCATACCCTTATGACTAGGAACGCT
>JAAYGR010000302.1 GCA_012727675.1 Bacillota bacterium | reverse complement strand
GGGAATGTTCTAGGTACCACCTCCTCACAGTACTCTGCTACCTGGCCTGACCTCCATAGTAAACCCACCGGGAGGACAGGCTGAAGGTCAAGACAGTCAAGCCAAAGATCACCAAGAACATCAGCCATGCCATGGCAGACGCATATCCCATCTTAAAGAACCTAAAGGCACTGTTATATAGATACAGGGCGTAGAATAGGGTGCTGTCCGCGGGTCCCCCGCTAGTCATTATGTATGCCTGGGTAAAGTACTGGAAGGTGCCGATCAGGCCCATGATCACATTGAAGAGGATAACCGGAGAGATCATGGGGATGGTGACATGGATGACCTTTTGAAAGGCATTGGCGCCGTCAAGCTCAGCAGATTCATAGAGGCTTTGCGGGACATCCTGGAGGCTTGCAAGGTAAATCAAAGCGGTTTGGCCTATTCCCCAGAGGCCCATCAAGATCAATGAAGGCTTAGCCAGCCGGGGGTCGGTAATCCACCCGGGTCCTGGAACCTTAAAGAGAAGATAAATCAAGCCATTGATGATCCCATACTGGGGATTAAGAAGCCACAGCCACACCATGGAGGATGCCACAACGGGCACGATACTGGGGATGTAGAAAAGCGTTCGGTAAATAGTCATGCCCCTAACCTTTAGATTGAGCATCAAGGCAACACAGATCCCCCAGACGGTGCTCAGGGGGATGTAGAAAACGGCGTAGTAGAAGGTATTGTACAGAGCTTTGCTCACTAAGGGGTCCACCAGCATGTTGCGGTAGTTCTCCAGCCCAATATATTCCGGCGGTGAGATGACATCATAGGACGTAAGGCTGAAATAAATCGAGCTCACAAAGGGATACAGCGTAAACACCAAAAATCCCACCAGCCAAGGGGAGATGAACAACAGCCCCTGCAGCCTTCTCTTCCGCACCACGGCACTAGCCATTGCTGGATACCTCCTCAACCGATGCATGAGAAAAACATATAAGCCTGGCGGTTTAATATATTCGCTCAACAGACAAAGAATCCTGCGAAAACTCTTTGATTCGGAAAAAAATGCGTGCATATAACCAAGACTCAGACGAAGCCCCAGGCCAAATTACCTACCAAAGGGCTAAAGTTCTCCCTTAGACCTGCCGATATTGGTACTGAAGCAAGTTATAGAGTCGGCCGACTCTAAATAAGTCCCTACCCAAGGATGGGGATGGGGAAGGTCAGCGGGACAATCTGCTGGCCCATAGTAAATCAAGGAGGGTGAAGTACAAATGAGAATTATGAACAACATCATGGCTCTGAACGCGCACAGGCAGTTGTCTGTCAATCAGAGCGCCGCTTCTAAGGCTATGGAGAAGCTGTCATCGGGCCTTCGCATCAACCGGGCTGGTGATGATGCGGCTGGTCTGGCCATCAGCGAGAAAATGAGAGGCCAGATTCGGGGTCTCAAGCAGGCCATGAGGAATGCTCAGGATGGCATCAGCCTGATTCAGACTGCAGAGGGTGCGCTAAATGAAACACACGCCATTCTCCAGAGAATGAGGGAACTGGCTGTTCAAGCAGCCAACGATACCAACACTGAAGTTGATCGTTCCGAGATTCAAAAAGAAATCAATGAGCTTATTGATGAGATCGATCGCATCGCCAATCAGACTCAGTTCAACACCAAACATCTGTTGAACGGTACGTTCACTGGCACGTTCCACATCGGTGCTAATGAGGGGCAAAGCATTACTCTGACCATAGGAAACATGGCAGCAGGCCGAGCCCCTGAAGTAACCTTTGATACTCCTGAAATCGATGAAAGGCTAGAAGGTGCTTCTGTATCGAGCGTTGCCGGCTTTGATGAGAGTGGACCAGTAACCTTTAGCGTGATCCACTCAGCTGGAGAAGCTGCCAAGCAAGCAAGTGCTACGTTCACTGTGGATTCAGTTCCGAACGATGGTGATACAATTACAATCGCTGGTAAGACGATTGGATTTAGCGATGATGGCTCTGACGTAGTGGAGGCGGACTTCACTATTAACCTTGGTACCTCTGGTACACCATTGGATGAGGCAGGGGTGGCAGCAGCCAATGCTAACCTAACGATCGACGGTGTGACCATGAGTGTTACCGGTGCAGTAGTCACTGTAACGGCTGAAGAAGCTGGTGCAGCAGGAAATTCTATTGAAATTGATGCCTTTGGTACGACTGCTCTCACCGGTGGTGCGGATGCGGTTCCTCCTCGTCTCTCTGCAACTATTAATGGAGAAGCTGTTCTCGAGACGGTGGCAAGCGACGCTGGCGAGAGGACCTATACGACGGCGAGAGGGAAGTCGGTAACAGCCGATCTAGGCACCTTCAATTTGAATCAAGG
>JAAYGR010000301.1 GCA_012727675.1 Bacillota bacterium | reverse complement strand
TGCCGTTATTCACCGTCAACGCCATTTCCTCACCACTTGTGAATACGTCTACCATCATTTCGTCTGCCTCCTTATCGGTTTTAGCAACAGTCTCAGTCTCGGACCCAAACTCATCAACCAGCATGTCGTACTCGGGCACCGTGATAGGAGAGCCAATGGAGTCCTTGAAAGCACCCTTGTCACCCAAGTATCTCAGAGCGATGAACCGGCTGATACCAAGCTCATCAGCGGCATCAGCAACAGTAAAGAGCTTCCGATTAGGATGAATCATGTAGGGCTCATCCTCGGGGACTACTTCTTCTCCCTTCGTGTGTGCCAGATCACACATGTAAACAAGCCGCTTTTCCCACCACTTCATAACTTTTGCTCCTCCTTGTAATAGATTTTGAGTGAGTATTTGTTAAGCGCCCTCACTCACGGCGCTGCAGTACCCTAAAACTTCAGTATCAAGTTGGGGAGGAATGCGGTTTTAAGATCCCGTGTCCATACAGCGCGTTCCCCCAGTACCATCCTGGGAGCATACCAGGGGCAGACGGCAGCATGATGCATAAAGGACTGCTCTCGCATATCCTTCATGGTTACTGCCTGCCGGCCAGTCCTGACTGAAGCACGGGCCTTGTCATCATCGGCCTTGCCTCCGACTACGTATTTGTCGCCATAGAGGAACCAATTGCCCTTAAAGCCGTGCACCAGACCATGGTCGGCTTTATCGAGCTGATTGGCTACCTTGGCTGCCACATCATCAATTGGATCGCCGGTAACAGCACAGAAATAGCAGGGCTCATAAGAAGCCTCGCTTACCGGCTTGTCCTCAGGCTGCTTGTATGTTCTGTGCAAGCATACTCCGCAGCTTGGTATGGACCGCTCCTCGTCCCTGAGGTGGAACCACTTATTGTCTACCCCCTTTCGTTTCTGGACGAGAATGATTCCCAGCTTACGCCACATCAGTATCGATGCAGCGGCCGCCAAGGACTTCTCTAAGTAGTACAGGCCGTGCTCAGTCTGCACACGAGCAATCGGTGTGCCCGAGAAGCTTGGGTATCCGTCCACCAGCAGGGGATACCGTGCCGGCTTCATGATTCCCGGCTTCTCAAAGCCGCCGTTTACTGGGATGACAGTCAACCTGTCTTTCCGTAAGGCGTCGTATGTCTGCCACCCCTTGATGCTGACCGGGTACTTGAGTACCGGGCTGTCGACCCAGTACTTGTCAGCATCCTCAATCCGCTCACCGGCCTCATAGTCCGGTGTTTCGGTGAGCTCGAGTCTACCCTCAACCTGCAGGTAGACTTCACCCAAAAATGCCTCCTCCCATTTCTTATACCGGTTGCCGCCGTTGCCGATATTCTTGTTGACAACGTGGGCTCCCAGGGCGCGGACCACAATCGGTTCCACGCCGAGTTCTGTTAGATGTACACTCACTCTGTACACCTCCTAATGGATAGTCGCCTCTTAGTTGCATCCACCCTGCACCACGGGGAGGTGGGCGCTGTCGCAGGGCATAATAAGCCCCAGGCAGGAACCTGGGGCAAATGCATGGAACTAGAATAGTGAAAGCTGCTGCCAGTTGCGGTCCTCATTAGACCGCTCCCTAATAGGCCAGCCTTGTGCCCTTGCTTTGAGAGCAATGGCAAACTGCTGCCTAAGTGGGAAGCAGTCCCAAGTGGCGGGATTCCATCCATTGCGAATCCACCACTCCCGAGCCACGACCAGCAAGGTGGTGTTATCCATACTGAGGCACCTCCTTTGTTGTAAAAAGGCCGGGGTCCGCACACCCCGGCCGAATCTGTACTAGAGCACTGGAACTTGTACGGTGTCCCAGGCTCTTATGTCAGTGGTGCCGTTTAGCTGCTTGAAGTACCAAACAGCCTTACGGACATCCACTGATGCGTCATTGGCCCGGCGGCAGAGTGTCCAAGCCGTGTCGCCGGGTCTTGCAACAACCTCGATGTACTCAATCTCCATGCTGCGGGTAGTCCCGACAGCCATGACTAAGTACGCAATGCTTAGAACAAGCACCAAGACAACGAGCATCTTTTTCATGTCGTCTGCCTCCTTTGAGTAATAAAAAAAAGAGCCAGTTTGACGTCATGGCTCAGGACGTGATGTAGATAGCAGCCTAACAACCAAAAGCTTACTTCCTAGAGCTAGTGGAGTTCAGGCCGTCCATGAACCCCTTAAAAGCCGCTCCGAGAATGGAGCCGGCTGCAAACAGCCCCACGCCAACTACAGTGCCTGCGGCCTTGGTGGTTGCCCCCACAACAGGGACAGCCACTTTTGTAGCCCCTCCCAAAACTGTACCGGCGACAGTGCCGGCAACCTGAGCAGTTGCACCTACGGTTTTGCCGGCCAGCTTGACCGTTTCGCCGGCAATCTTACCAGCACCACCAGCCAGCTCTCCAAGACTAGTAACGATAGTTTCAGTTGCATTTCCAGCATTGTTGTTCATAGCCTTAACCTCCTCAAGTTGTTCTTTGATCTCAACAACCTTGCCCTCATTGTCCAGCACAACAACGATCTGCTTTGCCATTAGAAAACCTCTCCTTTACTTGTGATTTTTGCAGCTCCTCTTTTACGTTGTTGGAGCTGCCGATCGAACGGGGCCGGGTTGTGTCCCCGGCCCGAGGTGTGTATAATTAGGCTGAGAAGATAGCTACCCTATGACGGGAGATCAGGTAGCCGTACTTCTCAAGGGTTTGGATGTTGAGATAGGGTCGGTTCCACAAAATCTCGCCCGTCTCAACATCCACTACCATAAACCGATCGTGGCCGTAATGGTCGGCATAGACGAACTTCCGCTTCTCAAAGGCGGAAGCCAAGTCCGACTGCAGCCACTGACGGCGCGGCGGCTTTACCCGCTCAGCAATATCCTCAAGCTTTACCTCCTTGCCAATGAGAGCGTCCACCATCTCCACCGGGATACGATAGGTAATGCACCTACCGCTCCGACGCGAACTGTCTCTCCTTGTTCTGCTCCTCCTTGCTGCTTGGTTCATTACAGGTTCTCCTTTCTCTTGGTCTAGGTGTCACTGGCGCTACCCACCCTGCGCCGCGTGGAGGCTGGTACCTTCGCAGGGCATAAAGAAGGGGACCCCTTGCGGAGTCCCCAGAGGTAAGTATTGAGTTGTTTACTTGCGGGCTGCTTCGTTCCAGCCCTTCATGAACTCAGCTGCTGCACCGCCAACAGTCCGACCGGCAAACCGGAGAGCGCCTCCGAGCAGCCGACCCGAGAAGTTGGCAAGGTCCCGGGCTATGAGAGGCAGGTCAGTTGCTGCCTCTTTAAACATGTCCTGAGTTTCCTTGGCAAGCTCGCTGCCAAGCTTTGCCAGCTTCTCCTGGGTGGTTGGCCCAACTGCCTCCTTGGCGGCCTGCTCAGCCTTGGCCTCCTCCGCTGCAATGGAGCAGAGGATGTGGATGGCCTCATCCAAGCGGCCCTCATCCAGAAGTTGGGATGCGTACTGCCGTGCCTGAGATGTGGTCATGATAACAACCTCCTTATTGTTGTTGTTGATGTTGGCGTTGTTGATAGTGGTCATTTAAGACCCTCTCCTTTCGTTTTGTTTTTTTGGGTATCTATTAGCACCACCCACCCCGCGCCACGTGGAGGCTGATACCCTTGCGGGGCAAGCAGACTATTTGTAAAACCCCGCCTGCCAGGGGGCTTAATGTTTAGCAACCGAGCTGCCGCCACCCCTCCCAGAGGGGGTGGGGCTCCGAACGACCCTCTGCTCTTTATAAGAGCATCATGGTCCCCCCAGCCAATATGTCTAGGTTTTTGAGACCTATAGGCG
>JAAYGR010000300.1 GCA_012727675.1 Bacillota bacterium | reverse complement strand
TAATAACAGCCTTAAGTCTTGCTTCATCGATACTGCCGCCGCCTTGCGGGGATGCAGCCTGGCGCTGCCCCTCCTCAGGCAGCTCACACATGGCGGGATGTCCGCCGACTATCCCGAGGTTTCTCCTTACCTCCATGAGTCGTTCTACATTCTCCGGACTGATTTCTTGCGCGCCGCCCAGGAGCCGGGAGAACAAGCTGATCTGGGCTCCCATCTCCAAAGTCTCCATTTTGAAAAGGGCGTTGTAGACATCGGTTCCCACTGTCAAGGCACCGTGATTCTCAAGGAGAAAGGCATCATGGCACGGCAAATAAGGCAAGATAGCTTCAGGGATCTCCTCTGTTGAAGGAGTGCCGTATTTGGTGAGGGGTACCCAGCCAAGGCTGATGATTACCTCCGGCATAATAGCTTCTTTAAGCGCATAGCCGGCCACGGCAAAGGCAGTGGCATAAGGAGGATGGGCGTGGACTACAGATCTGACGTCCTCCCTGGCTTTGTAAACAGCAAGGTGCATCTTTAGCTCCGATGAAGGCTTCCAGGTACCGCTGATCACATTGCCATCCAAATCAACGGTAGAGATCATGTCCGGGGTCATGAAACCTTTGCTTACTCCGGTAGGTGTGCAAAGGACCCGGTTCTCGTCGATGCGGATGCTGATATTCCCATCATTAGCGGCTACATAGCCGCGATTGTATATTCGACGACCCACTTCAATAATGTCTCGCTTAAGCTGAAACTCTGATACCACTTTACAGCCCCTTTCGGCATCTACCCATTCTATTCTGTGGTTTCTTGGGATCTAGTTTGATTGATTGATACTTTCGTCTACTTACCACCACATTCCTGCTAGATACAAGAAAATGGTCTGTTAATATTCGCCTTAGCAAGTATGTAAAGGAACCCGACTCCATAGAATGATAGGAGAAGATGGTGGGAGAAGAGAGTCTACTAAAAGGGGTAAATATGATGGAAATCTGCCGTTACGCTGAGGCAAAAAAAGCCCAAGATCAAAGCCTGACGTACTACTGCAGCCTCCACGGATATAGAATGGGATTGGAGCTTGGCCACTTTTGCGAGGGTTGTGAAGAATATGCCGTGGAGCTGGCTCCACCCTCAACCGAATCACCCCGGGCCCGGAAGCCCACCGCCGGGCGGCTTCCCTGTGCTGTCTGTCGGTTTCAGCCTACTTGTCGGCTGAAAAAACGGAATCAAATGGCGTGTCCCTTTTTCAGCCAAAAATAAAAGGCGCCTTCCGGGCACCTTCCTACTTTAGTGTTCACTAATCACTTGTACTTCAATTGTACTTCAATCTTCGCCGATCACCTGTACTTCCAGCTCAAGCCTGACCTGGAATTTCTCCCAAACCCGCTTCCGCACAATCTCAATCAGCTCCAGGACCTCCTTGGCTGTTGCGCCCCCCAAATTGATTACAAATCCGCAGTGAAGCTCCGACACCTGGGCCCGGCCGTGGGTGAAACCCCTGAGGCCTGCATCGTCAATGAGTTTACCGGCATAATGACCTGGGGGCCGTTTGAAAGTACTGCCGGCACTAGGGAAATTCAGCGGCTGCTTTTCCCGCCGCTGCCGGTTCAGCTCATTCATCTTGGTCCTGATAACTGCTTGATCTTCCGGGACCAGCTGCAGAAGGGCTTCCAAGGCTATGTAGCCTTGGCTTCGCACCCGGCTGGTCCTGTAGCCAAGTTCCATCTCCTCCAGACTGAAATTGTATATATTGCCTTCCAGATCGCAGCAGGTCACTTCCCTTAGGACATCGGCCATTTCTCCGCCGTAGGCTCCGGCGTTCATGGCTATGGCTCCCCCTAGGGTCCCGGGAATGCCGGAGGCAAACTCCAAACCCCCAAGGCCTGCCTGGCAAGCTGCATTGGCTAGCTTTGCCAGGGATGCTCCCACCTGGGCCCTGATCCTAGTGCCTTCTACCGTGATCCGGCTGAAGTTTTCCGCTAGCTTAATAATGACTCCTCGAAATCCTCCGTCTCTTACCAAGAGGTTGGAGCCGTTTCCCACGATATATACTGGTACCTGGCGATCCTTCAGGATCCAAAGTACCTGCTGCACCTCTTCAATGGAGTCGGGCCAAATCATCAAATCCGCCGGTCCTCCGATTTGGAAGGACGTGTGTTTGCACATGGGCTCATCAATTCTGAGGCACAACCCTGGGATGGCTTTCTGTAAGTCCTCTGCCAATTGTGCTTTATCCAAGCCTAACCCTCCGTTATCCAGCTACACAGACCCCCTTCGCTACCCCCCAATCATATGACTCCTTGGATAGTTTTAGAAGCAGATGGGTGTCTGTGCGCAGGATGCCTGTTATATCTTCTAGTGTATCCACCAAGAAGTCCAGCAATTTCTCATTGGACTCCTGGACTACTTCAATGATGAGATCATATTTTCCAGTAGATAAGGCCAGATAACGGACATCCGTCATGCTGGCC
>JAAYGR010000299.1 GCA_012727675.1 Bacillota bacterium | reverse complement strand
TCGCAATGCCGAAGAAGGCCCGGCGACAAGCATTGAAATCTGCTTTATCGTCTAAGGTAGCTGCCGGCAGCTTGATAGTAGTAGATGAACTCAAGTTCGATGAGCCGAAGACACGGAGAATGGTTGAGGTTTTGAACAATCTGCAGGTGCAGGGCAAGGCTCTCGTTGTAACTGTCAGCGATGGAGGCAATGTGGTTCTTTCTGCTCGGAATATTCCTGGAGTGAACACCATTCGGGCGCAGGATCTCAATGTCTACGCTGTGCTCAACAGCGAGCAGCTGATCATGACTAAAGAGGCTGTGGAAGTCGTCGAGGAGGTGCTGGCATAATGGCAGATCTTCGCAGCATAATTCGACGGCCCATCATAAGCGAACGGACCATGGATTTATTGGCGGAGAATAAGTACACCTTTGAGGTGGACCTTAAGGCCACCAAGCCCCAGATCAGGGAAGCTGTAGAGCAGATTTTCAATGTCGATGTAGAGAAAGTCAATACCATGCGGGTACGGGGCAAGAAGCGCCGCATGGGCAGAAGCGAAGGCAAGCGCCCTGACTGGAAGAAAGCCATTGTTACTGTGAAGGAAGGCCAGCGCATCGAGCTCTTTGAAGGGCTGTAAACTGGGCGGCGAAACTAGAGGGCCCATAACAGTCTTGCGTTGGATTAGGGAATAAGGAGGGGAAAACAAGTGGCGCTTAAGAAGTTCAAGCCGACTTCACCGGGACGCAGAAGCATGACCGGATTTGCCTTTGATGAAATAACCAAAACTGAGCCGGAGAAGTCGCTGCTAGCTCCCCTGTCTCGAAGCGGCGGCCGCAACAACAAAGGTCGGAAGACCGCACGCCATCGGGGCGGCGGACACAAGCGGAAGTATCGCATCATAGATTTTCGCCGAGATAAAGACGGCATTCCAGCAAAGGTTGCAGGGATTGAGTACGATCCCAATCGCTCTGCCCGCATCGCACTGCTGCACTATGCCGATGGTGAGAAACGATATATCCTGGCCCCTGTCGGGCTGAAGCCCGGAGATACGGTGATGTCAGGGCCGGAAGCTGATATAAAGCCGGGTAATGCCCTTCAGCTGAAGGATATTCCCACAGGTACAATGGTGCACAATATTGAGCTGCACCCGGGGAAGGGCGGCCAGATGGTGAGGGCTGCCGGTACTGCGGCACAGCTGATGGCTAAGGAAGGTAAGTATGCCACCTTGCGGTTGCCATCGGGCGAGTATAGAATGGTGCTGCAGGAATGCCGGGCAACCATCGGTCAGGTCGGCAACGTAGAGCATGAGAACGTCACTATAGGTAAGGCCGGTCGGACTCGGTGGATGGGAAGACGTCCCCAAACTCGGGGTATAGCCATGAACCCAGTCGACCATCCCCACGGAGGTGGAGAAGGCAGAGCACCTATCGGTATGCCTACACCGCGGACTCCTTGGGGCAAGCCCACGCTGGGTGCAAAGACCCGGAAGCGCAAGCCTTCGGATAAGTTCATCATACGGCGGCGTCACGCTCGCTAAAGGGGCGGATAGGGTCAATCCCATAGCGGAGGGGCCTATTCGCCGCTACAAGGTCGGACCTAGGATCGCCGAGAAGGGAGGATTGATGCATGGGTCGGTCACTCAAAAAGGGGCCATTTATCGATGACCATTTGCGTAAGAAGATCAAAGAAATGAACGAGAAGGGCGAGAAGCGGGTTATTAGGACCTGGTCCCGGCGTTCAACGATATTTCCTGAAATGGTAGGACACACAATTGCGGTGCATGACGGCCGCAGGCATGTTCCAGTCTATATTACTG
>JAAYGR010000298.1 GCA_012727675.1 Bacillota bacterium | reverse complement strand
GGTCAGTTGATGGTGCAACTCTCAAGGCTGGCCGGGGCAGCTACGGTGATCCTTAGCGAACCTGTTGAGGAGCGGCGGCGTATCGCTTTGGGTCATGGGGCCGATTATGCGTTTGATCCGACCACAAGGCCGTTGCTGGAGGCGCTGCGTGTGGAGGTAGGTCTAGCAGGAGTGGAAGTGGTGATCGAATGCGCAGGCGTGGGGCGTTCCGTGGAACAGGCCTTTCAGGTAGCGGCAAGGGGCGGCACCATCGTCCTCTTTAGTGTGCCGACCCCAGAAGCAGAGTTCCCTTTGAAACTCTATGATGTGTTTCACAAAGAGTTAACCATCAAGGGTTCCTTTATAAACCCTAATACGCACCAGCGGGCAGTTGATCTGATCAATGCTAAGAAGATCAGTGTTGAGCACTTGATCACGCACAGGTATGGGTTGGAGGATGTGGTTGCAGCCATTCAAAAACAGACTGACCAAGACTCTATCAAGGTACTGGTCAAGCCTTAGCAGATGAGCGCTAGCCCCAAACGCTTGATAGATCATAGGAGAGACGAGTTCATGTTTGATGTTGTTGCGCTTGGCGAACTGTTGATGGACTTGACGTACCAGGGTAAGTCGGAGCACGATAAGGATCTCTTTGAGGCCAATCCCGGTGGTGCTCCCGCCAACGTCGTCAGTTGTCTGTCGAAATTGGGACGGAAGACAGCCTTTGTTGGCAAAGTAGGCAACGACTACTTCGGGCATAGACTGCGACGAGTCCTAGAAGCGATGGGTGTATCCACCGAGGGTCTAGTCATGGATGACAAGGCGCCGACGTCCCTAGCGTTTGTGCACTTAACAAGGGACGGCGAACGCAGCTTCAGCTTTTACAGGACAAACGGAGCAGATACCCGCCTGCACCCAGAAGAGCTCAAACCGAGCCTATTTAACACGCGCCTTTTCCATTTCGGGTCTCTGTCATTGACAGATGAACCGGCGCGCAGTGCTACTTTGCATGCCCTAGCTGAGGTTCGTAGACGGGGTGCCCTCGTTTCGTACGATCCCAACTTACGTCCTTTGCTCTGGAGAGACTTGCGCGAGGCCAAAGAGCAGATTCTGGGTGTTATGGGGCAAGCCGACATAGTCAAAGTATCCGCCGAAGAACTAGAGTTTTTGAGCGGAACTAGTGATGTGACGCTGGGCAGTAAAGGTTTGTTCGACAAATATCGTCCAAAGATGCTTGTTGTAACGTTGGGTGACCAGGGGTGCTATTACCGCGTCGCTTCTTCTGAGGGGCAAGTCTCCGGATTCACAGTTGATGCCATTGATACGACAGTCGCAGGCGACGCGTTTCTGGGTGGACTGTTGTTCAGGTTGCTGGAAAGTGAAACGCCCTTTGATCAGTGGAGTCGCCATCAAATAGTAGATGCCATGTGCTTTGCGAACGCGGTTGGCGCATTAAGCACAACCAAGAAGGGCGCGATACCGGCGTTGCCCACTCTTGAGTCAATTATGCGTCTTCTAGGAAAAAGGACGTAACGTGACCAGCAGACCAATGATCCAAAAAGTGGGATGGCGGGGTTTTAGGTGAGGAAGAACTAGTAATTCAGCAACAGAAAGGGCGGTTAATGATGAAACAATGGGATGTAATCGTTGTGGGAGCCGGACCAGCTGGCATTACCGCCGCTCTGGCGGCGCGCTTGAGTGGCGCTAGTGTTCTCTTAGTTGAAGAAAGCGGCTTTCTAGGGGGGTTGGCGGCAAGCGGTTTGCCACTCTTGACCTTCCATGATCGGAGTGGGCGCCAGGTCGTCAAGGGCATTCCTCAAACCATTGTGGATCGGCTGATCGCCGATGAGGCCTGCATCGGTCACGTGAATACGGTTGGTGTTAGTCACCACGGCAGTGTAACGCCAATCATCCCAGAGCCCGCCAAGCTGTCTTTTCATGAAATGCTCGCTGAGCAAGGTGTAGAGATCTACCTAGAAACGCGCGTCGTCGATGCCATCATGTCTGGCCAGCAAGTAGTTGGAGTAACCATTTTTGGCAGAAACGGATTGGATGCGCTTGGTGCAAAGGTGGTTGTGGATTGCTCCGGTGACGGAGATTTGATGGCAGCAAGCGGAGCGGCTTACTCGGTGGGACGGGACAAGGATTCTCTCGCCCAGTCCATGACTCTACAATTTACGTTGGCCAATGTGAATGTGGAGAAAGCGGTGGAGTTCTTTTCAGAGAACATCTGGTATGGTTTGCGCCCGGGAGAAGACGAGGCGTCGATCATCCACTGCAGTGGAGACATGGATAAGGGTTATGTTGAAGGAACCAAGTTCAAAGGTTTTTGGGCCATGTCTTTGCATCCCGATGAGTTTACGATCAACGCCACAGACATAGCGGGCAAGAATCCGCTGTCCAATAAGGAGTTCACCGAGGCGCACCTAATTGGACGTAGACAGATCAAGAGTATTTACCAAAGCTTGAAGAACAACGTTCCGGGGTTTGAAAAGAGCTATGTGGCCTCCAGTCACTGTGTGATGGGTGTGAGGGAGAGTCGGAGGCTGCGCGGGCTGTATTGCGTGACGCAAGACGACGTACTGGATGGTGCTAAGTTCGATGATGTCATCGCCATCAATGGCTACTGCATGGACATGCATGATCCAGATGGGGAGGGCATCACCTTTTCCTTCGGTAGTCTCACTAGTCATATTCCGTATCGTTCTTTAGTGCCAAGTGATGTAGATGGTCTCCTTGTGGCCGGGCGGTGCATCAGTGCTACCCATGAAGCCATGGCAGCACTGCGGGTGATGACCAACTGCATGTCAACTGGTCAAGCCGCCGGCACGGCAGCAGCACTGTGCGCGAAACAAAACCTAAATCCAAGGGAGCTCGATGTCGCTCTTCTGCAAAGCGTGTTGAGGAAAGATGGAGCCATACTTGAAGACTAACACTGGGCTACATTTGCAGGAAAGGAGGAGGACGGGGACAGAAAGCTTTTGTCTAACTATGCTTGCGTAAGAGACTATTTTCAGAAAAAGGAGTGTGACCACCGTGTTGAACCGCAGAAATGCTTCGTTGGTGTGCCTCTTGTCCTTGCTGCTCATAGCCGGGATTTCTATGATTGCTCAGGCCGAGGAAGAGATAGTCTTTTGGACTTTTCTCAACCCCGCTGATCAGAGTCCGCGCTCCCAAGTACAGACTCAGTTGATTGAGGAGTTCGAACGGCAAAATCCTGGCGTAAAAGTCAATGTTCAAATTGTGGCCTGGAATGAAATTGCGCCCAGGCTCATTCAAGCAGTTAACTCGGGCCGCGGGCCTGACGTGGTTCGCATCGCGAGTGACTCCTGGGAGCAGCAAATCGATGCCGACACTTTACTGCCAATCGACCAGTTTGTCGACGAGGCCTATAAGCAGGATTGGCTCCTACCCTGGGAGTTTGGTGTAAATGAGAACGGCGAAAGGGTAGCAATATGGATCGAACACCGCGTGGTGTCCTTGTACTATCGTGAGGACCTCTTGGCCGAAGTGGGCGAGACAGTACCGACTACCTGGAGCGATCTTGGTCGCATCGCTGGCAAGCTCACCGAGAAGGGCTACGTAGGTTTCACCGTCGGGCTTTCGCAGGGTGGTGCAGGAAATGGACTTATGGAGTGCTACTTCAAGCCGGTTATCTGGGCCGCCGGCGGATACTTGCTGGATGAGAACGGCAGAGCAGCGTTCAACGGACCGGCGGGTCACAAGGCCATGCAGCTTCTCTATGACCTGGTTCACACCTACAAAGCAATCCCGCAGGAAACGCTGGTCTGGGACGTTGATGGTATGTTCCAGGGGATCCAAGCAGGCAGAGTGGGCATGTCGCTCTTTGCTACGCATAGGGTGGCGACCGCCAGACAGTCTGAAGCTGTCGGTGAGAGTATCAAAGTGGCTCCCGTTCCTGGATTTGATGGTAGGCCCAGTCCTGCCCACGTTACCGGTTGGACCCTGGCTATTCCCAACACGTGTAAGGATCCGGAGCTAGGTTGGAAATTCATCGATCACATGACCAGCACCGAAGCTCAGATCCTGAATGCTAAAGTCGCCGGTGAGTTGCCGGCCCGCAAGTCTGCGTACGACGATCCTTGGTTCCAGGAGGATCCCTTTGGTCGAGAGATGGTGGAATGGAAAGCGTACATCGATGAGTATGGACGCATTCCCCAGTTCCCTGCCGAGTACTTGTACCTACACAGCGTGCTGGTTGAGGCGGCACAAAAGATAGTTCAAGGTAACGTTCCCATCGAGCAAGCTCTCAACGAAGCAGCGGAGAAGTACAACAGCCGAGTCAGATAACGAACAGGAATACGGTGCGAACGCCTGCTTAACCGCAGGTGTTCGCACAGAACTGAGGTGATCATGTGAGTGGTAGTCGCCTAAGCTCTTTTCTCAAGGGCGTTGCGAAAAAATGGGAAGTTCTATACTTCTTCGTTCCCGGGGTTCTAGTGATCCTACTCATCACCATTTATCCAATATTTAACAGTATTTGGTTAAGCGTTCATGAGACACGTTACCTCCGCACCACGAGTTTTGCTGGCTTGGGGAACTTCGTGAAGTTTCTAACAGATCCCTCGTCGCTGCGGACAATCAAAGCGTCCCTAATTTACGTCACAGGTACGGTGGCCTTATCTCTTCCTTTAGGCTTTATATTAGCTGTGATCTTGAACCGTGACCTGCGTTTCAAAGGGCTCTTGCGCAGTATCATTATTCTTCCTTGGATTATGGCTCAAGTTGTTACTGCGTTGCTGTGGAAATGGTTGCTGGATCCGGTCTATGGACCAGTCGCCTACTGGATTCAGCGTTTGGGCTTAGGACGTGCGGACATTTTTGGCAATCAGTATAGTTCTATGTTTGCTCTGATCCTCGCCAATGTCTGGCGATGCTATCCGCTGGCCATGATTCTGATTCTCGCTTCATTCCAAACAGTCCCAGGTGAACTCTATGAGGCGGCAAGGATAGATGGAGCTAGCAAGCTCCAGAGCTTCACGAAGATCACCTTCCCGTTGATCCGGTCCACTATACTGATCACCACCATCCTTCTGACCCTGAACACGTTCAACATGGTCACGCTGATTCTGGTGCTCACGGCAGGCGGGCCGTTTGGATACACGGAGGTTCTTGCTCTGCGAGTCTATAGGGAATCGTTTGAGATTTGGAACGTGGGGCTGGCTTCCGCGGCCGGGTTGCTTATTTTGGCCTTCAATATTCTGTTCAGCATCGTGTACATATCGATCATCAAGCAAGAATCCTTATACTAGAAAAAGGTGGAATCAATGGGCCTTCGAAAAACAAAACTTCTTACGGATCTAGTCTGTTACGCTGTGCTGCTGCTTATGGGGGCGTTCGTTTTGGTGCCACTCCTGTGGTTCGTAGTTACGTCCCTGAAGCCTACAGCGGACATACTCTCGTTTCCTCCCCGTTGGATACCTAAGACGGTAACCTCGCGGCACTATGCAACGATCCTTTCCAACCCGAGTATTGGGCGCTACTACTTGAACAGCTTCATAGTCTGCCTTGGCACGATCTTGGTTACACTGCTCCTGGGATCGCACATCGGCTATGCAGCAGCCAGGGTGCGTTTTCGGGGGAAAAATGTGCTTCTCTTTGGCATCCTGGCCACCTCCATGGTACCGGCAATATCCATACTTCCTGCTCTCTATATTATGAGCCTGAGGCTGAGCTTGCATGATACTTACCTGATCTTGATCCTTGTGTACAGCGCGCAGAACATCCCAACCGTTACCTGGATAATGCGTGGTTTCTTTGAAAGCATAAGCCCGGAGTTGGAAGAAGCTGCACTGATCGATGGCTGCACCCGGCTTCAGACTCTGTATAGGATCATCTTTCCCCTGGCCCAGCCCGGACTTGCCTCCTCAGCCATCCTGGTGTTCATCAACGTGTGGAATGAATGGTTGATCGCGCAAAACTTGACAATTAGTGAGCATATGCAGGTAGTACCTGTGGGGCTCTACAATTTTATAAGGGATATAGGTGTCGAGTGGGGTAGTTTCAGCGCCTATACTGTGGTATCCATCGTCCCGGTAGTGGTTCTCTTCTTGGCCTTACAAACCAGATTTATTGAGGGCCTGACTGCAGGTGGGCTAAAGGGTTAGACCAGCTAGCCTTAAGTGCGGGGGCG
Source organism: Bacillota bacterium (assembly GCA_012727675.1). GTDB lineage: Bacteria > Bacillota > Limnochordia > DTU087 > DTU087 > DTU087. The sequence goes on along the minus strand of JAAYGR010000298.1, from coordinate 1,273 downwards.
AGACTGATTCTTGGTTGTGGTTCAGGCCTGACCGAGGCCTATCAGCTGTAAATAGAGAAATGGGGTGCAGTGATGCTACAGGTCGTCATGACAGAACCAGGAGTGATTAAGTTTCGGGAGGTTGAGACGCCTAAGCCTCGAGAGACGGAGCTGTTGGTGAGAATACGGAGGATAGGAATATGCGGATCTGACATCCACGTATATCACGGGAAACATCCCTACACATCGTATCCCGTGGTACAAGGTCATGAACTATCGGGAGAAGTCGCGGAGCTTGGCGCAGGTGTAGAAGGCTTCGCGATGGGGGATAAAGTAACTATTCAGCCGCAGGTGTTTTGCGGTCAGTGTTATCCCTGTAGACATGGGATCTATCACATCTGCGATAACTTGAGAGTGATGGGATTCCAGACTACAGGGGCTGCTTCCGAGTATTTCGCTGTGGATGCAAGTAAAGTTTTTAGGCTGCCTGAAAAGATGAGTCTGGATCATGGGGCCATGGTAGAACCGTTGGCGGTGGCAGTGCACGCTATCAAGCGAGCCGCCCACATACAAGGCCAAAAGGTAGTCGTATTGGGAGCAGGTCCCATAGGCAATTTAGTGGCCCAGTCCGCTCTAGCCTTGGGCGCTGCGGATGTGCTTATAACCGATTTGAGTGACCATCGTTTGGAAGTGGCACGGAGGTGCGGGATTGCGCACCGTGTGAATACGGGGAGAGAAGATCTGGGTGAAAAGATCATCGGCGTCTTTGGCCCCGACCGTGCCGACTTGATCCTGGAGTGCGTTGGGGCTGAGCAGACAATGAATCAGGCTGTTACTCTAGCTCGCAAAGGCTCACAGATCATTGTCGTCGGAGTCTTTGGTGACAAGCCTCGCGTGGATATGGGTTTGGTTCAAGATCGTGAGTTGCAGGTAATTGGCAGTCTCATGTACCAACGGCAGGACTACATCGATGCCATCGACTTGATTGACAAAGGCAAGGTCAATCTCGATCCCCTCTTGAGCAAGCATTTCGCCTTCAGGGAATACGAACAAGCCTACATATACATTGACAATAATGCTGAACACTCACTGAAGGTGATGATTACACTTTAGGCTGCTTCCGGATGGAGAGCAAGGACCTTCGCTTGCACTTAAGTCTCTGTAAGCGTCCAGCCGACTTTCCGCACCCTTGAACCTCATGGAAAAATAGTTTCTGCCCAGCAGGGATTTGTTAGAATTTCGCGAACTGTTCTCTATCCAAATATTGGAGGGAGAATCAGTGCAGGTCTCAGCC
>JAAYGR010000297.1 GCA_012727675.1 Bacillota bacterium | reverse complement strand
TTTGAACCAATGTGCCAAGGGTAACGAAGATGAAGCCCCCCAAAGAGCAGATTAGTAAAGTGGCAGGATACCCTATCCGCTCTGAGACATTCCCCCAAAACATTCTCCCTGTAGTGATACCTACATTGTACAGTGTTAGGATCAAGGAAGCGGTGAAGACTGTGGCCGCTAGCTCACCGGATAGATAAGTATTCACCCAACCCATGATGGTGTGGCCGACGCCGTTGTAGGTAAACATGATGCCGCTCAGCATCCAGACTTCCTTAGATGCGAGAATCCGGCTGCGGCCGGCTCTAAGCTGCTCCCGTCCCAGCTTCTCGCCACCGGCTGCTTGCGGATACGCTTGCCGGGAAGCAAAGGCAAAGCATCCGGCGGCAGCTACAGCAACACAAAGAAAAAGCGCCCGCCAAGAGTCTAGTACATCTAGAAAGAAGGCAGCCGTCAAAGGACCGATCAGCGAGCCAATCCCAAAGAAAACGTGGAGTCTATTGAGGGCAAGGCCCCGCCTCTCAGTGTATAGATCAGAAATGAGGGCATTGGCGATTCCATCTAACATGCCCAAACCTGAACCAAAGACAGCGGCCCCAGCGATCTGACCGGGCCAAAAACCGCTGATCCCATAGAGAGCTGCACCTGCACAAGTTAGAACGGCTCCCAAAAGAACTACCGGTTTGCGGCCCACCCGGTCAGACCAGCTGCCCGTTAAAAAAACCGACACCAGCCGCCCCAGACCCTGGGAGGTAAATACAACCCCCGCTGCAGCCAGTGTCAACCCGTATTCCTGAATAATGATGGGCATCACCGGTCCCATAATATTGGCCATAATACCGTTTAGGACCAGCCCCAGATAAGCAATCCATGTCAAAGATCTCAGATTCACCAATCTGCCCCTCCCCACCCCAGCTCCCCTACGCTGCGGGAAGCCGCACCGCTGTTTCCTTCGACCTTCCGTTTCTTGATCTTCTGCTTTCACTTCTTTATTCCTGTGACCCTTGCAACAAATCCTAAGCAAACGCCAAGTATCCAATACTCAAACCAATACTCAAACAAGAAGGTCCCGTCACCGACGGAACCCCCAGGAAACGCTGTATATAGATTCAACTGCCCTTTTCTCACCCTAACCTTTGATACCGGTAATGGCTATACCTTCGATGAAGGTGCGCTGGGCGAAGAAGAATAGGATCAGAATAGGAATTACAACCAGGGTCGATGCAGCCATCAACAGCTCCCACTCAACCCAGTTGGTAGTTCTATACATCTGCAGGCCGATGGCCAAGGTATATTTCTCATTGGACTGAAGGTAGATGAGTGGGCCGAGAAAATCGTTCCAGCTGCCGAGAAACTGAAAGAGGGCTACAACCGCCAGCACAGGTTTGGAAAGAGGCAGAACGACACGGGCGAAGATTCCGAGCTCTGAAGCACCATCGATTCGGGCGGCATCGGAGAGCTCCGCGGGAATGGTCATAAAGAACTGGCGCAGGAGAAAGATGTAGAATGCGTTTCCCAGAAAGGCCGGCACAACCAGCGGCTTAAAGGTATTGATCCAACCCAGCCGGGCAAAGGTAACAAAGAGAGGAATCATGGTTACCGGGAAGGGCAGCATCATGGTACTTAGGATCAAAAGCAGCAGAACATTGCGTCCCGGCCAAGGAATCTTGGCCAAACTATATGCCACTAAGGTACTGGACAGCAATGTACCGATAATGGACAGCACACAAATGGTTACTGTGTTTTTCAGATACAACGCGAAGGGAATTGCGTTTACGGCTATCTTATAGTTTTCCCACTTGGGAGGCCATGGGAACCAGACCGGCGGATAAGCCATGACTTGGGAAGAGTCCTTCAAGGAAGTGCTCACCATCCACAAAATTGGCGCAAGGAACAGCAAGCTCATGGCGACAAGCACAACCCGTCCCAGGACCTGAGTTCGAATTTCTTGTGCCCGCTTGGACCCATACCGCTTTCCAGCCATCGCCTATCGCTCCTCTCCTTGGTAGTAGACAAATCGTGCCGAGGTCTTCATGACAACTAAGGTGGTAATCAGTGCTAGGATGAACAGCAACCAGGCCATGGCCGAAGCATAGCCCATTTTCCCGTAGTTAAAGGCATTGCGATAGAGATAAAGTACATAGAAGAGGGTTGAGTTGGCCGGACCGCCAGAGGTCATAATATATGCCGGGGTGAAGACCTGGAAGGCACCGAACAGGGCCATAATCACGTGAAAGAGTATTACAGGAGAAATCATCGGTAGTGTGATGTAACGGAATTTTACCCACCAAGTAGCACCATCGAGATCGGCGACTTCGTAGAGGCTCCTGGGTACGTCCTGCAGAGAAGCCAGGAAGATCATGGCTGAACCCCCAGCTCCCCACTGGGCCATCAGCACAATGGAGAACTTCGCCCACTTGGGATCACTAACCCAAGCGGGACCCCAGATTCCGATCTGTTCCAATAAGAGATTAACCAGCCCGTATTCCGAATTGAGCAGCCACAGCCAAATAAAGGAAGAAGCGAAGGCCGGCACAATGTTAGGAATGTATACACAAGTCCTGTAGAAGGATATTTCCTTAATCTTGAGGTTTAGAGCCAGAGCCAAGGCCATGGCCACTACAAACCCCAAGGGAACCGCCAAGACTAGGTAGTAGAGGGTGTTGTACAGCGACTTATGGAACAGCTCATCTTTGGTGACCATGTGTACATAGTTGCCGAGACCGACAAATGCCGTAACATCCAAACCTGTAAACTCCGTGAAGCTGTAATATAGAGAAGCGATAATGGGATAGAGGGTGAATAATATGAAACCCACCAGCCACGGTGACGCAAAGGCCAAACCGAGGAGAATATTACGGATCTCTTGTTTTGTCCGTTTCAAGGCTCTTTTGCCTCCTATCTTCCGATTCTGCCGCCGGGATCAGCCCCCATGAACCCTTGGCGGTATAGGCCTCCCTCGGCGACTCCTGCTGCCCCATCTTCCCATGTACTTTTTGCCGCCTTCCTGCACCACCAGGTATTGCGACTGTTCCTGCGATCATGGAGTGGGGAGGCTGTCCTCCCCACCCAGTCCACTTACTCTACTTTAAAAGTGTTTATCCAGCTCGGGCTGTACCCTATCTACCACATCGTCCAGGGCCTGCTGCGGTGTCTTGTCGCCGTTGATTACATAATCTCTGGCGGAGGTGAGCTCATCCCACAGCAGAGCTCCCACCGGCAGGGCAGGACGAGACCGGGCAAAGGGCAGCATTGCTAGGAAGATTTCATGGTAGGAATCTTCAAATAGGTCTTTGCGCTCCAGCATGCCCTTCAGAGTGGGCAGATGGGCGGTGTCTCTGGTGTAGATCTCCTGACCTATTGGTCCTGTAGCAAAGCGAGCGAACTCAAATCCACCCTCTGGGTTCTTGGCCCCTCTGGGAACGGCCATTGCCCAGCCGCCTGCCCAGGTTGTTGGACCTACCCCGGCCTTGACAGGAATATTGGCTACCCCATACTCCACATCCGGACCAAACCGTGCGAGACCTGCAATCTTCCAGTCTCCGTCAACGATCATGCTGATCTTGCCGGAGATGAAGGGATCCTGGGCCTCGGAACCGAAGGCGCTGGCAAAGCCCTGGATAGCCGCAATCCCGTACTCCTCTGCTATCTTCTGCTGCCAGGCAAAGGATTCAACGATGCGAGGCTCGTTAACAGTCAGCTTGCGGGCGTCATAGTCATAGAACTCACCACCGAAGGCCCAACCCCAGGTATAGTGCCAGCCTTGGCCCAGCCAGGGGATTAAGCCAATCCGCTCAAACCGGCGCTCACTGATCCGTTTGGTCAGCTTAGCCATGACCTGCTCGAGTTCATCAATGGTGGTCGGCGGTGCTTCGGGATCTAATCCAGCCTCTCTAAAGTCTGCCTTGCGGTAATACAGCCCCCGGGTGTCTGTATCGAAAGGAAGTGAATAGATCTTCCCAGCCCAGGTGGATTCCTCAATAGCAAACTCCAGGAACTCATCCTGCGGCTTCCAACCGGCCCGCTCTATGAAGGGTGTTAAGTCGGTCAATGCACCGGCTACTGCCCTCTGGGCTGTTGTAAACCGGTCGATGAGATATACATCGGGACCTGTACCGGCGGCTACAGCTGTCATCAGCTTAGCAATGTCAGTCTCACTGCCGGGGACAATGGTCATTTCCACTTCATATTTGTCTTGGCTTTCATTGAACTTCTGACAAATCAGCTCTAATGCCTGTCGATCCGGCGTGCCAGAGTGGCTGGTCCAGAAGGTGACCTTTTCTCTGGCGGCGGCTACCCCAGCCAAGGATATAACCATCAGAATCGCCAACACCAGCACCAATTTACCTGTCCAACGACCTTTCATCGTTCTGGAAACCTCCTTTGAGCACATAGCCTAAGGTAGTACCACAGAAACCCAAAAGGTAGGATTCAGCTGCCCGGCCCTCACCTCCATTCATTAACCAATAGAGCGGACCCAAACCTTGCTCTATTCCTATTCTTGGTTATATTCTTTCTCCATTTTCCTTTACTTTCCTCTTTTCTATTTCTCTGTTCTTATAAGTAGAATTGACTGTAATCTGTTACGATCGGAAAGATCAGAAAAAGCCGACGGTCCCACCAAGGATTCTACCGGCACTGCACCGTGCCGGGTTGCTCCTTAGTACTTACGGGTTAACCGTCGGCTCTTCTTGTTCACTTTACGCTTTTTGGGTTTATATATTTCTAGTTACATGCTCAGCCA
>JAAYGR010000296.1 GCA_012727675.1 Bacillota bacterium | reverse complement strand
CTGGGTAAATCCTATGGAGAAACCTTCCTAAGATCTATTCCAGAGTGCAGTACCACCATCAGACCCCGCCGGGAAACCTTAAGCTCCATCGTACAGTGGCTGACCGGCTCATAACTGTTTTCAATCATGGGGAAAATAAGGTTGTACTGAAACTGCCGTGGTTGGAGGAGGTGATAGGAATGAGCCTCATGCCGTGGCGTCCTCTGCGGGAGCTAAGCAGGGACATGTGGGAGTTCTTGGAGCGCAGTTCCTTCCCATACTGGGGAGAAGGCCGGATTCCCAAAATAGATATTTACCAGACAGAGTCTGAAGTGATCGTCAATGCTGAAGTTCCCGGAGTAAGCAAAGAGAACTTGCAGCTCTATGTAGATGAAAATTCCGTGAGAATAAGCGGTCAGATGAAGCAGAGCCAAGAGCTTAAGGATGAAAACATCTACCGCACTGAACGCCACTTCGGGAGTTTTGCCCGGACAGTCCCTCTCCCGGTGGAGGTCAAGCCCGATCAAGCACGGGCTGAGTATAAAGATGGTATCCTATCAGTGAGGATCCCCAAGAAAGAGCCAGGCATGTCCAACGGCCGACGCATTGATATCCAGTGACAACAGGCAGCTGAAGGCGACTTCTCAGGCAGCTCCCAGGGGGAGCTGTCTCATCTTTCTGTGAAACTGCCTGCTTCTATCCCCGGATACAGGTGAATAGAATGCCACAGTAGAGAGGTTGCGCTCTGCACCATCGGAGGGGGATAGTCATGCGGGTATTTTATATTAGGGGCACGTGGGGAAAGCTTGGGCTAATCGTCTTGGCCTTTTTGGTGTTTACCGTCATGCACTGGCTTTCGGAAAAGGCCATCACCACCGTGTCTACCATGCTGGCGTCTCGATTGGTGCCGATCTACAAAGTGGAGGTTCCAGACAAGCGGATGTCCATCTCCTTTGATGCCATGTGGGGAGTGGACTACACAGATGAGCTTTTGAGAATTTTGGCTGAGAACGATGTCCGCACTACCTTTTTCCTTGGGGGCTATTGGGTAGAAAAATATCCCGAGTATGTGAAGAAGATCGTCGATGCTGGCCATGAAATCGGGAACCACACATACTCACATCCCCATCTTAACAATCTCAGTCCAGCAGCCATCCGCCAAGAACTAGAGCGGAATCACAACAACATTAAGGCTATCACAGGCACAGATTCTTTCTTATTCCGCCCGCCCTTTGGAGAATACAGCAATAAGGTCATCGAGGTCGCTGAACAGCTTGGGTATTATACCATTCAGTGGAGCATCGATTCCCTGGATTGGAAGGATGTCTCTGCCCAGTTCATCGTCGATCGGATACTGAGTCAGGCTGGTCCCGGCGAAATTGTCCTGATGCACAACAACGGTAAGCATACGGCGGAGGCAGTGGCCCGTTTCCTGCCGGAGCTTAAGCGGCAGGGGTTTGAAATAGTGCCCATCTCTGAACTGATCTATCGGGATAATTACTATATTGAACAGCATTCAGGGCTTCAGCGTCCCCTGAAGCTGCCGAAGCCTAGGACTCAACCAGAGGCCTCCGTCGGGGGAGGGGTAGTCCTATGACCAGGGCTGGAAGGCGGTTTATCTTTGTGTGCATCAGTGCCAGAGGTCTGCAGCAAAGGATTGGGGTCGTTGCCCTCCTTTCCGTTTGGCTGGCTTGCCTTGTCTTCGCTGCTACGCTGCCCTATTGGCGGGGCAGTATAGATGTCTTAGGCCTAAGCAGTGCTGAAACCAATCCGGTGTACCGGGGGGATCCTAATAAACCTCTGATGAGTTTATCTGTCAATGTGGACTGGGGGCAAGAAGTGCTTCCAGACATGCTGGATACACTGGCGGAATATGGTGTCAGGGTTACCTTTTTTGTCACAGGCCATTGGGCTAGGCAGTATCCGGAGCTGGTCAGGAGAATGGCTAGCGAAGGCCATGAAGTTGCCAATCACGGCATGCGCCATGACCACCCAACTCAGCTTTCCGATTGGGACTTGACTATGCTGATTCTAGAAAACCACAACTTGCTGAAAACCATTGTAGATGAGCCCACGCCTTTGTTTGCACCTCCCTATGGGGAAGTGGACCGGCGGGTAGTTGCCGCTGCCGATGCCTTGGGGTACCGAACCATCATGTGGACTATTGATACCATCGACTGGCAGGAGCCTAGTGTCGAGACGACCATCGCCAGGGTGATGAACAAAGCTCAAAACGGTGGTATTGTCTTGATGCACCCCAAGATCAATACAGTAAAAGCCCTTCCAGCGATCATAGAAGGGCTTAGGCAAAAAGGGTTTGAGCTGCTTCCGGTAGGAGAGCTCCTTGATGAGATGGGTAGGGAGGACCCAGGGCCTTCTCAGAATTTGCTGGCTACCAACTGCCACATCTGAGGATCCTCCTGTCCCAACCGCCAGAGGGCGATCCCTTTGATATCGTATTTCTTTACCAGCTCAAGCTTGTAGCTGATGCTGGCGGCATTTTCAAACCACATTTCCCGCCCCTCATAGGTAGCATAAGGGGCCTTGTGGTCGGCATCCCAGCGAACGCCGCTGCCCTTGGCCGCCAGTTCAACGGCTCTCTGATATGTCACTGAGTGGGCATTTCCTGGAGCCCGCCAGCTGTAGCCGTAACCGGCTATACCCAGGATCACCTTTTCTTTCGGGATTTGGGATACCGCAAACTTCAGCACTCGGTCCACCCAGTCCGCGGAGGCGATGGGACCCGGCGGTCCGCCGGCGTAGTGCTGATCATAGGCCATGAGCATTACCCTGTCAACGGCTTGACCAATGGCTTTATAGTCAAAGGCTCCCGACCAGCTGGATGACGGATCATCATGGGTTTTGGCCGGTATTGCTACAGTGACCATAATTCCTGCTGGTCTGAGTCTACTGCTGAGCTCCCGGAGAAACTGGGAGTAGTATTCTCGATCAGAAGGATAGACATATTCAAAATCCAAGTTGATGCCGCTGAGTCCCCAATCAACAGCGGTCTTGTAGATATTCTCAACTGCCTGCTTTCGGTTGGCTGCATTGCGAAGCAGCTCATGGGCAATTTTGCCGCTGAAGCTTTCAGTGGCTTTGTCATAGTTGCTGATCAGGGCCAGTGTCTTGAGCTTGCGCTGGCCGGCAAATGCTAGAGTGTCGGCTAGAGCCTGGGAGTTCATCTGGCTGTGCACATTGCCTTCTGCATCGACACTGAAGGCCCACGGCGCGATGCCGGTCATCTTGTTGTAGTTGGCCGCCAGCGATGGCTGAGAAGGAAGATTGGTGTTTTGGACGAAGTAACCATAGACCTCCTTGGTCAAGAGTCCTGTGCCGCCAGCGCCTCCTGATGTATTCACCATGATTTTGAGAACCCAGCCGGTGGTTCCATCGGGCAGCTGGACCTTGTACCAATCGCCGCTTTCGGCCAGGATCGATACTGTTGTATTGGGCTGTCCAGTAGCGATGCGCTTGCTGTCGGTGCTGGGAGTTTCATGCAGGGTAGCTGGAGACTTGCGGATCTGGCCGGTGACGGTATATGTCTCCTGCTGACTGGGCAGCTGTCCCTTTGGTGCGGCGATATCTGAAGGGCCCCCAAACAGGTTAGAAATAAACAGCATGAGGCTCAGTAAAATGACGATTACGCTTTGTGACATGGTGGCCTCCTTTCATCGAGAAAAACCTATAAACTCACAAGGTCACCTGCCGCTACAACCGCCATTATATCGGACTTTCCCGGTATTCTCCAGGAAAGGTTATACCCACATTTGACAGGAATTGGCCGCAGCGGTATAGTGGCCCCGAGGGGGAATGGTGATTGCAAAAAACCACACTGGAGAATGGAATCAGGATTGTGACTGAATTCATCCCCTATGTTCATTCAGCTACCGTCGGGTTCTGGTTGAAGGTCGGTTCCCAGGATGAAGCTGATCGGCAGTTGGGGATTTCCCATATGATTGAACATATGATGTTCAAAGGTACAACCAGCCGTTCAGCCCGGGACATAGCGGAAACCATTGATGCCACCGGGGGACAGCTAAATGCCTACACCGAAAAGGAATATACCTGCTATTACGGCAAGGTTCCCGATGGGCATTTTAACCTCCTAATTGAGATCTTGGCTGATATGCTGCTTAACTCGGCATTTGATGAGCAGGAACTGGAAAAGGAAAAGGGCGTAATCCTGGAAGAAATCCGCATGTATGAGGATTCACCTGAAGATCTGGTCCATGAGGGTCTGGCTGAGAGTTTGCTAAGACCCCATCCCGTAAGCCGAGGTATCTTGGGTACCAAGGAAACAGTACGATCACTGAGGAGGGAAGATCTGCTGGCCTATCATGCCCAGCATTATGTACCCTCCAATCTGGTGGTTTCAGTTGTGGGCAACGTGGAGCATGGGCAGGTGGTGGACTCTGTTGCCCGGCATTTTTCCCGCTTGAGGGGGCAAGAGCCCCAGAAGCAAAGGAACTTCCGGCCTCAGGGATGCGGCCAATACTTTAGACGAAAGGATACAGAGCAGGCCCATATCTGTTTGGGAGTTCCGGGGCTTTCCCGCAAGGATGAAGACAAATATGCCCTGCACGTTCTAAATGCCGCCTTTGGGGGTGGGATGAGTTCCCGGCTGTTTCAAAGCCTGCGGGAAGACCGGGGTTTAGTCTACTCTACCTTTTCTTACCACACCTGTTATGAAGATGTGGGGACCGTTGCGGTGTACGCCGGTACAAGCCCTAACAATATGCCCCAGGTCATAAGGCTGATCCAGGAGGAATGCCAGCGGGTGGTCCGGGAGGGCCTGCGGCCGGAGGAGCTAATGAGGGCTAAGGAGCAGCTGAAGGGCGGCATGCTCTTGGAACTGGAGAGCATGGGTGCCAGGATGGGCCGTCTAGCTAAAGCCGAGCTGTATAACGAAAGACTGCTCACACCCCAAGAGTTGATAGCAAAGATCGATGCTGTAGGTCTTGACGATATTCAGCGGGTTGCACACCGCCTCTTTGCCGAAAAGCCGTTTTCTTTGGCGGTGGTGGGACCAGTACCAAAAGGGAAGTTCAGTGAAGACGCAGCCTTTGAAACCGCATGATAGGGGGATAGGGATGACAGAGAAAGTGGACAAGCTGGAGCATATTTTCGCACTGCAGGCGGCCTTTGACGAGGAGCTTACCAGGCAGAGACACCTGGAGGATGTGGAGCCTGAGGTCTGGATCCAGCGGGAGGTCCTGGCCATTGTATCTGAGCTGGGGGAATTACTGGCAGAGGTTAATTTTAAATGGTGGAAAAATCCCAAACCGGTAAACCAAGATGCTGTGAAAGAAGAATTGGTTGATATTCTCCACTTTTTTGTCAGCATGTGCCTAAAGGCAGGGTTTGATGCTGAGGAGATTTATCAGGGGTATCTGGCGAAAAATCAGGAGAATTTCCGGCGTCAGGCTGGACTTTCCGATAAGAAGGGCTATGCAGTTAACGAACTGGCAGCTGATTAAGGGTGCTTGTCAAGAATACCCGGTAATGGGATAATATACCTGTAATACGCCTACCCAGGATGCCCGATGGAGCTTGGCAGTTTACTTTGCCAATCCGCCGGGCATTTGTCTTTCACCGGCCGGAAAGGAGTGACTGGTCGGTGAGGTCGGTGTTTCCGGTGCTCCTTGCAGTTTCGTTGATTGTCGCGGCAGGGTTCCTGTTAGTCCCTATAGATATGAAGGCTGCATCGGCAAGGGGCCGGGTTGATATGGAAATCTCATGGCCTAAGGAGGCCTGGGATGATGAACCAGGCTTTAGGATTGTTCAAGAGGTGAGCTGGCAGGGGCAGGTAGGACATCTCAGACTGCCGGCGGCCTTTGAGCTGAAGCTCGAGAAGGAGGCCGGGGATAATCTAGCATTGGAAAAGGGGCAGCTGAACCTAAGGCCCGGTGATGCGGAGCTTAGGATGTTTCATAATGTTGGTTTTCGAAGCACCTTGGACCCCATTAGGCTGCTTTCATCTTCCCGGCGGGCAGAAGGGGCCAAAGGGATAGAGCTTAGTGGGAGATTCGGCTCTTGGAGCGGTCGGGGGCTTTGGGTCAGCGAAATCGAAAATACCGGGGATAACGGCCCACTCTTTCTACTGGATATGTCGCTACCGCCCATGGGAAGCAGTGGTAAGTACCGTTATATATACCTCTCCCACGATAGCGGCTGGCAGTGGCGGTATCCCAAATCAGGTCCCTATGCCACTCGGACTGCCCGCAGCGTACATTCCCTGATGGGGACGTGGACTTTGGGCTCTAGTCTCAGGCTTTCCAGCCAGGCGGCGGTCCTGCAGGGTTTTGATGTGACCAGGACATACCGCAGGGATTTGCAGGGGCTCGCGGTCATATCCAGAATGGAGGGGCCCTTAGGCACTCTAAACTGGGGAATGGATATTTACCGCACCAACCCCGGCTTTCTCCTGGCGACAGGGGACAGCGATTCCCTAGATCCGGGAATGTCGGGACTTGGCATCCGCTTGGCCAAGAGCCGCAGAGACCAATCTCTCCGGCTTTCCCTTCGATATGAGCAGCCGGTACCGGAAGCAAGAGACTTAGAGCATGCCGCAGAGGCGGCTGTCAAAGGGGCAGATCCCAGGTCGGAGGCAGAGCTGACCTACCGGCGCCGACTGGATTTCCTTACCTACCGGCTAGGGTTCGGCTGGGAAAGGGAGTCCAACCGAGACACCTTCCAGATTACCTGGGATACCAACTGGCCTTCCCGGCGGCTTCAGGTGGGCGGCAGGCTGGGAGGCGAGAACCCGGCTCAAATTCAGAGCCGGATGGAGCTTCACCCCATGGTAACGGCAGATTTCCGCTGGCAACCAGTAGAGGCCTGCTGGAGGAGCAGGTTTAAGATTGACGGTGCCAAATCTCCCTGGCAGAAGCTTACACCATGGGAGGGAGAAATAATCTACAAGAAACGGCCGGGCGAGACTTATACATACCTGGCTGTGCGGCATAAGATGGAGCAGGGATATTGGGAGGCTGCGTGGGGAAAGTCGGATCAAGGTCGTATAGACTGGTACTGGCAGGAAGAGCCCCGGATAAGTATCAAAGTGGGGCGGTATTTCTAAGTCGGGGGGCAAATTATGCGATTTAGCGAATTGGCAGGCAAAGAGGTTATCTCCATTGATGAAGGGGCCCGCCTGGGGATTATCAGTGAAACCGACTTGGTAATCGATACAGAATCAGGGACAATTCGCTCTCTAGTAGTGCCCAATCGGGGTACCTTTTTGCGAAGGCGCACCTTAGTTATCCCCTTCCACGGCATTAAGAAGATCGGCCACGATTTGATTATTGTAGACTTGAGCACCATGGAGGATGAGGCCAGGTACCTGCGGGAATTGGACCTGGACGAATAGCCTTATACAACCCCATCATATATAGCCCATCATGTATGCTTGTTCTCTTCCGAGGGTACCCTATCTTGGGAAGAACAACAATTCCAGAGCTGGTTAAGGCATTCTGCACTTCTTTCGGCCAGCTTTGGCCCAAGAAAGGGGATTGTGCGTGAGTACAGTTATTGGCACTTTTTCATCCCGAGAACAAGCGGAGAAGGCAGTCCAGGCCCTGCGGGACAAGGGATTCACCGAAGATGAAATCTCGGTCATCGCCAAAGGCGGCGGTCAGCAGGGGGATGCTGAAGCCGGTGGCTCCATGGGCGCCATGGGAGATGCAGGTGAAGGTACTGCTTGGGGCGGCGTCCTGGGCGGAGCAGCAGGTCTTTTGGCTGGAGTAGGGGCATTGGCGATTCCCGGTATCGGTCCCATCGTTGCCGCGGGCCCCTTGGCTGCTACACTCTCTGGGGCAGTCACCGGCGGTGTGGCAGGAGGGCTCCTGGATTTGGGAATCCCTGAAGATCGGGGCCGTTATTTCGAAGAGGAGGTAAAAAAGGGCCGTTTCCTAGCAGTGATTGATACCGAGGCCGAAATGGCGGAGGATGCTGCTAGAATCATGCGGGATAACGGCGCGGCAGATGTGGAAACCCACTGAGAAGGCCGCAGCTTAACTTTAGCATTCTTGGGCTGCTTTTGGGCAGCCCTTTTCCCGTTCCACGGCAGCTTTCCCCACGCTAAAGGTCCAGGTCTGCCGAGCCCCGTTGTTGCTTGACAAAATTAGGTTTCTACTGGACAATAAGAACTAATGAAAGAAGATACGGGGGGCTAGGTAGTGACAACCACCAAGGTAGTAGTAAATGGAGCAGCTGGTAAAATGGGTCGGGAAGTAGTAAAGGCTGTTACCCAAGCTGCCGATTTGACCCTTGCAGGAGCCTGTGATCATACGGCAGCCGGTGAAGATGTCGGAGTCATTGCGGGAGTCGGCCCCCTTGGAATAAAGATCGAGACTAATCTTGAGGAGCTGCTTCAGCGCACCGGCGCTGAGGTCATGGTGGATTTTACCGAGCCGGGCAGTGTAGTTCACAATGTACATACAGCCATCCGGACCAGGGTACATGGAGTTGTGGGGACCACGGGACTCAGCCAGGCAGATTTGGAGGACATAGATCGAGCGGCAGCCGCTAAAGGAGTAGGGGTGCTGGTGGCGCCCAACTTTGCCATCGGCGCTTGTCTTATGATGCTGTTTGCCGAAGAAGCCGCCCGCTGGTTTCCCCATGTGGAGATCATTGAACTGCATCACGACCAGAAGAAGGATGCCCCCTCGGGTACTGCCCTCAAGACGGGCCAAATGATTGCCAAGGTGTGGGAAAAGCAGGACCTCACCCAGGGCCAGCAGCACCGCAGCCAGCCTGTCGAGGAATGGGAAAGCCTACCTGGAGCCAGGGGTGGCAAGCTGGAGGGAATCCATATACATAGTGTCCGGTTGCCGGGATTTGTCGCCCATCAAGAGGTGATTTTTGGACTGCCGGGTCAAACCCTGACACTGCGCCACGATTCTACTAGCCGGGAATCATTTATGCCCGGGGTGCTTATGGGTATCCGCCGGGTAAGGGAGATTAAGGGACTCGTGTACGGCTTGGACAAGCTGTTGTTTTAGATAGAGAACAAAGCTAGAGAGCCTGTATCCATAGGCTGACCTGGCCAAGGGCGTTCGCACCACCTTCTTTAGGAGGTCATATACTATTACTGTACTAGGAAGGCTGGCGGTTTGATAACGCTTAGGAAAGGGGAAGCCGAGTTGCAGGCGACTTTAGCGGGAATTCGTATCCTCGTGCTGGGCGGAGACCACCGGGAGGTCGAAATGGTCAGGTGCCTGGCAAGACAGGGCGGAGAGGTTTACACCGTTGGTCATCGGCCGTACCCTGGGTATGAAAATGTCCTGCAGGTGGAGAGCTTGGGGCCATTCCCGGAGGCAATACCCAAGGTCGATGCAATCATTGCCCCCATGAGTCACACCGATTCCACCGGCAAGGTGCGGGCAGTGCCGGAAGAAGGGGTAACAATTTGGCTGGATGATAGGCTGTTTGAGAGGTTTCCGCCGGGTACGCCTCTTTTCATCGGTAAGGCGCTGCCGGTTGTTAAAGAAACAGCAGGACGGTGGGGGATCCGGCTTTTTGAAACTGCGGAAGATGATGAGATTGCCGTTTTGAATTCAATACCCACGGCAGAGGGCGCAATTCAAATAGCCATGGAGGAGCTGCCCATAACGCTCCACGGTTCCCGGAGTCTTGTCCTGGGCCTAGGTAGGTGTGGGTTAACCCTTGTTCGAATGCTCAAGGGCCTGGGAGTTAAGGTGACTGCCGCTGCTAGAAATCGGGCCCAGCTGGCAAGAGCGGCAGAAATGGGGGCTGAGGCTGTTCCCTTAGACGCCCTAGGGGAAGTCGTTCCGGCAGTAGATGTTGTCTTCAACACGATACCCGCTTTAGTGCTGACCAGGGAGCTTCTCGAGAAGATGCCTAAAGAAGCCTTAATAATCGACATCGCCTCGTCACCCGGCGGAGTGGACTTCGAGGCGGCTGCTGATCTAGGCATCAAAGGGATCCTGGCTCCGGGATTGCCTGGGAAGGTTGCGCCGATCACAGCCGGGAGAATTCTAGGGAAATGCCTGCCCAGGATGATTCTCAGTGCCCTAAGCAGTGAAGGCGAAACGCCAGCAAAGTCTTAGTACCAATCCCCAATGGTGAGAGGTGCTAAGTAGTGGAATTGAAAGGGAAGAGAATAGGCTTCGGCATCACCGGCTCCTTCTGCACTTTTGCCGCCGTATTACCGGAAATGCAGCGCCTTATGGAAGCCGGTGCAATTGTAATTCCCATTATGTCTGAGGCCGCGGCTGAGTTTGATACACGGTTTGGCAGGGCACTGGATTTTGTTGAGCAGATTGAGAAGATGACAGGCCAAAAGGTCATTCAATCCATTGTGGAGGCGGAGCCTATTGGGCCCAAAGAGCTCTTAGATCTTATGATTATTGCACCGTGCACAGGGAATACTCTGGCCAAGTTTGCCAATGGGATTACCGATTCGGCTGTGCTGATGGCTGCCAAGGCCCAGCTTCGCAACGAGCGTCCGGTGCTAGTTGCAATTTCAACCAATGACGGTCTCAGCAACAACGCGAAAAACCTCGGTCTACTGCTGAATAGGAAGCATGTCTATATGGTTCCCTTCGGACAGGATGATCCCTTCGGCAAGAGTTGTTCACTGGTAGCAGATATGACATTGATCCTGCCGGCAGCCGGAATGGCCCTGGAGGGCAGACAGATTCAGCCTATGCTGGTGCAGGTAAGTTCTACGGCTGATCGGAGAGAAATCCTAAGAGTTAGATAAACTAGAGAGTGGGGATGAGCCTTGAAAACCTATAATGTAGCAGTGTTGGGCGCGACTGGTGCTGTAGGCCAGGAGCTCATGGATATCTTGCTGGAGCGGCAGTTTCCCATCAAATCTCTGAAGCTGCTGGCTTCAGCCCGCAGCGCGGGACGGGTCATGGAAATCGGGGGAGAGCGCTTAGTAGTAGAGGAGGTCTCCCCAGAAAGTTTTGCCGGTGTCGACCTGGCTTTTTTCATGGCTGGGGGTTCGGTGAGCCAGCGATTTGCCCAGGCTGCCCGGGATCATGGAGCCGTGGTCATTGACAACTCCAGCGCCTTTCGTCTAGATGAAGACGTTCCCCTTGTGGTGCCGGAGGTTAACGGCGATGATTTGGAGAAGCACCAGGGCCTGATTGCCAATCCTAACTGTTCTACTACTGTTGCCGTGATGGTACTGGCTCCGCTGCATGCTGCCGCTGGGATTAAGCGGGTAGTTGTATCCACCTACCAAGCTGTCTCCGGAATCGGCGCTGCGGCAATCGATGATCTGAACCGCCAGGTCGCTCAGTATCAAGCAGAGGAAGAGATATCAGCTGAGACATTTCCCTCTCCTTCTGCGGCTAAGAAGTATCCTATGCTATTCAACTTGATACCCCATATCGATGTTTTCGAAGAAGGGGGATACACTAAGGAAGAGTGGAAAATGGTGCGGGAGACCCGGAAGATCCTGCACGATGACAGTATGAAGATTACAGCTACGACTGTGAGGGTGCCGGTGATGAGAAGCCACTCTGAGTCCATCAATGTGGAATTTCACAAGCCCCTTACAGCTGACGAGGCCCGGAAGGTTCTGGAAAAAGCTCCCGGTGTAAGAGTTTACGATGATCCCGGGGAGCAGGAATACCCCATGCCCATCCTTACCACCGGTGATGACTTGGTGTGGGTAGGCAGGATCCGAGAGGATTTCACTGTTCCCTCCGGTCTTAACCTTTGGGTAGTCGGGGATCAGATCCGCAAGGGAGCTGCCCTGAACACTGTACAGATTGCTGAAGAACTGATCAAGCGGGATCTGGTGTGACAATTTCCGAGACTGAGTAGTACTATACTCTTGAAAAACTGAGAGCATGGTGAGTTCAGTATCGGAAAAGGGGGCCGGGATATGAACATCCTGGTGCAGAAGTTTGGCGGTTCTTCCATGGCCACACCTGCCCGCCGGGAGCAAGTTGTAGGACACATCAAAGAAGCAATGGCAGCCGGGTATAAAATCGTGGTTGTCGTCTCCGCCATGGGACGATCGGGAGAACCCTATGCCACCGATACCCTCCTTGGACTCGTGGACTATGGCAAAGGGATGGATCCCCGGGATCTGGACCTTCTGATGTCCTGTGGAGAGGTTATTTCAGCATCGGTATTAGTTTCTGAGCTTATCAAGGCGGGGCAGGCAGCTGCAGTGCTTACTGGGGGTCAGGCAGGGATCCTAACCGATGATGCCCACGGCACTGCGAGAATAATCGAGGTAAAGCCCGACAGAGTACTGCAGTTCTTGAACAGCGGCGTTATCCCTGTTGTGGCAGGGTTTCAAGGAAGAACCCGGGAAGGTGAGATCACTACTCTGGGACGGGGCAGCGGCGACACCAGTGCTGTCGCCCTGGGAGTAGCCCTGCAGGCGGAAATGGTGGAAATCTATACCGATGTAGATGGTGTAATGACAGCTGATCCTCGGGTGGAGCCAAATGCCAGGAGACTGGAGACTGTCACATACCGGGAAATCGCGGAAATGGCCCATCTGGGGGCGAAGGTGATCCATCCCCGGGCAGTGGAGATCGCCATGGAAGGCCATATCCCTTTGAGGATACGGGCCACGGGATCCAGCAGCCCGGGTACATTAGTTCACAGTGCGGCAAGTCAAGTGGAGATCAGGGGCGACCGGGTGGTGACCGGCATTGCCCACGTAGGCGGGATGATCCAGGTTCAGCTGGAGACTACGGCAGACTTTAACCGATCGGAGCTGGGATTGGCCATCTTTCAACGTTTGGCCGGTGCAGGAATCAGTCTAGATATGATCTATGTATCACCTAATCGGATCTCCTTTATTATAGAGCACCGCTGGGCCAAGCAGGCAGAGGATGTCCTGCGGGATTTTCCGGTAGAAATCAAGGTCGAGCTGGGGATGGCCAAGGTTTCAGCGGTAGGGGCGGGGATGCGGGGGGTGCCGGGTGTGATGGCTAGGGTTGTTTCAGCCCTTCAGCAAGCTGGGGTGACTATCTATCAGACTACCGACTCCCATGCCAACATCTCTTGCTTAGTGCGGGAAACGGATGTGGAGGCCGCAGTACACGCCCTGCACAGTGAATTTCAGTTGGGCAGGTCAGAAACTTGAGGGAGTGTGAGATAGCAATGGCGCAGTTTGGACGATTGCTTACAGCGATGGTGACTCCTTTTAACAGCGGGTTAGAAGTGGATTATGATAGGGCAGCAGAGTTGGCCAAGAAGCTGTGTGAAGGAGGTTCAGACGGTCTGGTTGTCTGCGGAACTACCGGTGAATCACCTACCCTTACGACTGAGGAAAAACTCAGGCTGATTCAGGTAGTTGTAGATGCCGTAGGCGGTGAAGCAATCGTACTGGCGGGTACCGGCTCCAACTGCACGGCTGAGACAGTGGAGTTAACTCAGGCGGTGCAGCGGCTGGGTGTTGATGGAATCATGTTGGTTGCACCCTATTACAATAAACCCAGCCAGGAAGGGCTTTATCAGCATTTTCGCACAGTGGCCGAGTCTACTTCGCTGCCCATAATGATCTACAATATCCCCGGCCGGACAGGTGTCAATATTCTGCCGGAGACCATGGCCCGCTTGGCGGAGATTCCCAATATCGTGGCCATCAAGGAATCCAGCGGCAATTTGGAACAAGCTGTGGCGCTGAGGCGCCTTTTGCCCAAGGAATTTGCCATTTACAGCGGTGATGACAGCTTGACACTGCCTATCCTGTCTGTAGGGGGTACTGGTGTTGTCAGTGTTGCTTCGCATCTGGTGGGCCGCCAGATTCAAGACATGATCGAAGCATATCTTAAGGGTGATGTTGCCACGGCAGCCAAGCTCAATGGGGAGCTTATGCCTTTGTTTAAGGTATTATTTGTCACAACGAATCCTGTGCCGGTCAAACTGGCATTGAACATGGTCGGCTGTCCGGTAGGGGGGGTCCGTCTTCCCCTGGTGGAAGCCGGTGAAGCAGAGGCTGAAGCGATTCGAAAGGTGCTTGAGGAGATGCATTTAGTATAGAATTGTGAAGGGGTGGTTGTTGTTTGGGAAATAAGAAGGAACCAGTTTCCCTAATTCCCTTGGGCGGTGTTGGGGAAATAGGGAAAAACATGTGGGTCTTAGAGTATGAAGATGACATTATTGTAATCGATGCCGGGGTGATGTTTCCAGAAGAGGAGATGCTGGGCATCGACCTGGTCATTCCGGATATCACCTATTTGGTGGAGAACAAGGACCGGGTGAGGGGGATTTTCTTAAGCCACGGCCATGAAGATCATATAGGTGCAGTACCCTATGTGCTGCAGGTGCTCAATGCCCCCATCTACGGCACACGCCTAACTCTGGGACTCTTGAAGGGCAAGCTGGAGGAGCATGGTTTGGCGTCTACCGCTGACCTGCGGGAGGTGAAAGCCGGAGGCAGTGTTAAGGTCGGTGACCTCAAGGTCGAATTTATCCATGTCAATCACAGCATAGCCGATGTGGTTGCTATGGCTGTCCATACCCCCCAGGGTGTGATCGTTTACTGCAGCGATTTCAAACTGGACCAAACGCCCATTGGCGGCCGGGTGATGGACTTGCACCGGTTTGCCGAGCTTGGCCGAAATGGTGTCTTGCTGCTTATGTCTGACAGTACCAATGCTGAAAGGCCTGGCTACACATTATCGGAACGGGTGGTGGGCCAGGCCTTTGACCAAGTTTTCGATGAAGCAACAGGACGGATATTGGTAGCCACCTTTTCCAGTAACATCCATCGAATCCAGCAGATCATTGATGCTGCCGCCAAGCATGGGCGGAAGGTCGGTATCGTCGGTCGCAGTATGATCAACAATGTCAGTATTGCCAGCGAACTCGGCTATCTAAAGGTGCCGCCGAGGATCATGGTGGACATCGATGAACTGGACAAGTATCCAGCTAACAAGGTGGTGATTATCACCACCGGCAGTCAAGGGGAGCCCATGGCAGCTCTAACACGGATGGCCATGGCAGAGCACCGGAAGGTGGATATTATGCCCGGGGACACGGTAGTCATTTCGGCCATGCCTATCCCCGGCAATGAGAAATTGGTTGGTAAGACCATCAACCACTTGTTCCGGCAGGGAGCAAGGGTGATCTACCAAGCTGTTTCAGGAATTCACGTATCTGGCCATGCCAGCCAAGAAGAATTGAAGCTGCTGCTCAACTTGTGCCGGCCCCGGTATTTTATGCCCATCCACGGAGAGTACAGGATGCTGGTCCGCCATGCAGAGCTTGCCGAGATGGTGGGAATTCCATCGGACAACATTCTACTCTGCGATATCGGCGATGTTGTAGAGATTCGCTCAGAGGGAGTTGCCAAGACAGGCAGAGTAACCGCCGGTCAGGTGCTTGTGGACGGATTGGGTGTTGGCGATGTCGGCAACATAGTGCTGCGGGACAGAAAGCAGCTGGCCCAAGACGGTATACTCATCGTTGTTACTACCATAGACAAGCAGTCGGGGACTGTGGTGGCTGGACCTGACATTATCTCCCGGGGATTTGTCTACATGCGGGAATCGGAAAAACTGATCGATGAGGCAAGGGAAGAAGTAAAGCGGATTCTCATGCAGTGTGAGGCAGAAGGAATCACAGAGTGGAACCTGATCAAAGGCAATGTCAAAGACGGGTTGACCCAGATGCTTTATCAAAGGACGAAGCGCAGGCCCATGATCATGCCAATCATCATGGAAGTGTGATGATTGGTCATAAAAAAATCCAGCGGTAGTTATACTAATGGGGAGTTCTTCGATAAGATGCTGCACAGCTAGAGTGGAGTTACCATAACGGGAAGGATGAACTGGGTGGACAAGCCGCTGGGAGCAGACAAGGATATGGGCCAACCGGGAATGGACATTTCTGGCTATGGTGGTTTAGGACCGCAGGTTGGAAATGGGGAGCCGTGGATGCCGGAAGCTGAGCCAGGTCACGGTGTACCCGATAAAGCAGCTGTAGAAGGGCAGAAAGCTGCCCTGGAAAACATCAAGCAGGTTGGGCAGACCGCAGTGCCGGCACCGGAGATATCTCGGATTCACTGCGTTTCTATAGTGGGTCAGGTGGAGGGCCATATTCTCCTGCCGCCCCGCAACAAGACTACCAAGTACGAGCATATTATACCGCAGCTGGTGGCGGTGGAGCAGAGTCCGGAGATTCAGGGAGTATTGCTCATACTCAATACAGTGGGTGGCGATATTGAAGCTGGATTGGCCATTGCGGAAATGATCAAGGGGCTGTCTAAGCCCAGCGTCTCGTTGGTATTGGGAGGCGGGCATTCCATTGGAGCTCCCATTGCTGTAGCGGCGGATTACAGCTTCATTGCCGAATCAGCCACCATCACTGTTCATCCCATCAGGTTAACCGGTTTGGTAGTGGGAGTTCCCCAGACTTATGAATACCTGGATAAAATGCAGGATAGGGTGGTCCGCTTCATTGTAGAAAACAGCTCCATCGCCGAGGAGCAGCTTCGGGAGCTGATGTTCCGGACAGGGGACCTAATGCGGGATATCGGTACTGTTCTCATTGGTCGTGAAGCAGTAAGGGTGGGCCTAATCAATGAAGTAGGGGGGGTGGCCCAAGCCTTGGCCAAGTTGGAGGAAATGATCGATGCAAGGGCCGCTGAAGGCCGGCCTGATCATCCGCCGCCTCCCACTGTATGGCCCCTGATCCCGCAGCAGGCAGAGGGCTTTCCCCGCCACGGGAACCTGCCGGGTCCAGGGGGCGGGGCACAATGATGTGGACGATCATCCCTCCGGAGGTGGTTTGGGAAGGTGTGGAAGAAAGGCCCAAAGACCTCATGGAGCTGAGTTGGCAGGGAGTACAGGTACTGGTTGAACCCATGCAGTTTGGTCAGGGAAGGATAGTCAAGATCCTAAGTACAGACCCCAGGGACTTTCTCAGGCCGGAGCTTGCGCCCGGCAGTGTCGTAGATTTACTCCCCAATGAATAGTGAGTGCATAGGTTGGACTTTCACGACGGCGGGTGAAACCGCCGTCTTTCTTAATTGTCCCTCTGTTAGCCGTGTTCTGCATCTCTGTCTCCAGGCATAGGATGGGCCAGGAGGCGGTGATATGGTTGCCATAGCTGCAGGCACATTACTGGGGATTTTGATCTTCCTTGTTGGGCTTCGGACAATGACCCAAGGGCTGCGGACCGCGGCTGGAAAGCGGCTCCGGTGGATACTTCAGCGCTTTACAGCAAGTCCAGGACTAGGCCTAATTACAGGGGCAGTAACAACGGCCCTCACCCAAAGTAGCAGTGCCACTGTGGCCGTTGCCGTGGGATTGGTTGATGCCAAGCTGCTTAGCCTCGAACAGGCCTTGGGGATCATCCTCGGAGCCAATATCGGCACTACTCTGACAGCACAGCTTATTTCATTTCAATGGGTGACCGGCGCGCCCTGGGCCATTTTTCTGGGAGCAGCTGTCTTTCTCCTGGGTCGCAACACCCGGTGGGGGGCGGTCGGGTGTATCGCCGCGGGGGCAGGAGGGCTCCTTTGGGGTATAGAACTGGTATCCTTAGCTTTGAGACCCCTGGCTGATCTCGCCTATTTCGCTAACCTAATCTTAGAGTGGGAAAATAGCATTTATTCTGGTATACTGGCAGGGATAATACTTACAGCCATCTTCCAAAGCAGTAGTGCCACCATCGGCGTAGCCATGGCCTTGGCGGGGGAAGGGCTGCTGGGGCTTTCCGGCGGGATGGCGGTGGTTCTCGGCAGTAATATCGGCACGGTATTGACTTCATTAATTGCCAGTATTGGAACTATCCCGGAGGCCCGGCAGACCGCGGTTGGTGACCTGCTTTTCAACTGCTTAGGGGTGGTGGCGGCACTGCCGGTAATGGATTTTTTTCTACGGCTGCTCCAGGGCAGCTCTCAAGATGTGGTCCGCCAAATCGCCAATGGGCATGTGTTGTTTAATATAGCGACTGCCTTGATTGCCCTGCCGTTTGTAAAGCACTTAGCTCGGTTGGTGAGGCGGCTGGTCCCAAGCTGAGCTCGAAAGGAAGAATACTGAAAGAGGGGTGAGGGCGGTCAGTAAAGCCGCCGAAAGATGAGTATCTGGGAAGCCATCATATTAGGAGTTGTTCAAGGATTAACCGAATTTCTCCCGGTGAGCTCTTCGGGACATCTGGTGCTTTTCGGCCAGTTATTTGGCCTTAAGGAACCCAATCTGACCTTTGATGTTATGGTCCATCTAGGCACACTGATTGCTGTAGTTGCAGCTTTATGGGAGGAAGTTGCTCTGCTCTTTGCCGGGCTGCAGCCGCTGGGAGAAGGACCAGGTGCAGAGCGGGTGAAAGCCGGCCGGCGGTTGATATTCTTGCTGATTATCGGAACTTTGCCTGCTGGTATTGTGGGATTTCTTGCACAGGATTTCATTGAACAGCTTTTCTCTTCCGTCACCGTAGTGGGTGCTGCCCTTTTGGTGACAGGAGGACTTCTGTGGTGGGCGGAAGGCAGCACAGAAGGCAGCAAGGTTATGGACAAGATGAGGCCTAAGGATGCACTGCACATCGGCATCTGGCAGATCCTTGCCCTGGTGCCCGGTATTTCCCGCTCCGGGACCACCATCAGTGCCGGCCTATCCCGGAAACTCACCCGAGAGGATGCCGCCAGGTTTTCCTTTCTCCTATCAATCCCTGTGATTGCGGGAGCTGTAGTGCTGCAGGCTGGGGATCTGATTGATGCGTGGAATCAAGGGACCTGGGGCCCCATCTTGATTGGAACTTTGGTCGCGGCCCTTTCTGGTTTTGCCGCCATTCGGGGACTCATTCATATGGTGAAGCGCTATTCTCTGCGGGTTTTTTCTTACTATACATGGGCAGTTGGCCTCCTCGTGGTGATTTTGACACATTTGTAACACTAAAAGTGAGGAAATCGCCATTTTGTGCTTGACACCCGACGGTTGCTGAGCTATAATCGGCAGTAAATATTCGCGGCCCAGGGATGAACTGCACAATTTGGCACACCCCTGGGGAAGAACGGAGGGGTTTATGTGTCGAAATCAAGAGTACTGTCAATTGTCCTGGCAGCGGTAATGGTGATGACCGCGGCACTAGGTGCAGGAGCGAATGCACCCTTCAAGATCGGCGTAGTAGGTCCTACAACCGGTCCAGTAGCAACTTACGGTCTATCGGTCATTGATGCTGTGACTATGGCTGCCGAGGAGATCAATGCCAAGGGCGGCATCCTCGGCCGGGAGGTTCAGCTGATCATAGAAGATAACAAGGCCGATGCCACTGAGACCAACAATGCTTTTCGAAAGCTGATTTCCCGGGACCAAGTCCATGCCATTATTGGGGCAGTGGTAACAGCCAACAGCATCGTTGGCGGCCAGGTTGCCCAAATGATGAAAGTACCTATGATCACCGCCACTTCCACTGCTGAAAAGGTTACCCAGGCTGGTGACTACGTTTTCCGGGCCTGTCTCATTGACCCGGTGCAGGGCGTAATTATGGCTAACTTTGCTTACAACTCCCTGGGTGTGAGGGAAGTTGCAGTCCTAACTGCCCGGACCAATGACTACAGCGTAGGTCTGGAGGAAGTCTTTGTTGAGACCTTCGAAGGCTTGGGCGGCAAAATCGTGGCTAAGGAGTCATACAGCGAAGGGGACCAGGACTTCCGTGCGCAGCTGACCAAGATCCGGGCCCAGAATCCGGAGGCAGTTTACGTGCCGGGTTACTATACCGAAGCAGGCCTGATTGCCAAGCAGATGCGGCAGCTGGGAATGGATCAGCCAATCCTCGGTCCCGATGGGTTTGATTCTCCGAAGCTGTTTGAAATCGGCGGCGATGCAGTTTACGGCAGCTATTTTACCAACCACTATCATCCTGAGGCTGGTGATGAGGTTTCCCAGCGCTTCTTGGACAACTACCGGGCAAAATACGGCAAGGAACCAGATGGTTTCGCAGCCCTGGGCTATGATGCAGCTCTAATACTCTTTAACGCTATTGAGCGGGCAGGGGATGCTGCTTTAGCTCGAAACATTGCCGCAGCTCGGGCGGCCATCCGGGACGAAATGGCCAAGACCAAGGACCTGCATGTGGTGACCGGGGTACTCACCTTGGATGAGAACCGCAATCCCGTCAAGAGTGCAGTAATCCTCAAGGTTGTCGAGGGCGGGTATGAGTTTGTGGAGCGGGTCGAACCGTAATCCAATCATGATAGAAATTGGGTAGTTGATGCGTCAGGTCAGAGTTAGTCATGGGCGACTGGCTAAGTCGCCCATGACCTTTGACATGGGATCTCAGATAGCTGTAGTTTCATTAGCGGTGCAGCGGGCCGTTGGCCTGTTGCGTCATCGTGTTTCTGGGCTTATTTGTTTGTGGGGAAGGTGAGTAGGTATGGGTTTAATGCAGGAAGTTGTCCAGCAGTTGGTCAATGGCATTTCCCTGGGCAGCATTTACGGGCTCATTGCATTGGGCTACACAATGGTCTACGGCATCATCAGGCTGATCAACTTCGCCCATGGAGATATCTATATGATCGGCGCCTTCGTCGGTTATTTTGCCATTAGAATCTTTCATCTGTCGTTCCTGCCGGCCCTGCTGGTGGCCATGGCGGTATCGGCAGTGCTGGGCATGGTTATTGAGCGGTTAGCTTATAGACCCCTTCGGAATTCTACCAGGATTGCTGCTTTAATTACTGCCATCGGCGTTTCCTTCTTGATTCAAAATACAGCACTTTTGGCGTGGACGCCGGATCCCCGGTCATATCCCGATGTTTTTCCTCTGCGGACCTACGAAATTGGCGGGGTGTATGTAGATAATCGGCAGATTGCCATCTTGGGAGTCGCCGTGGTTTTGATGGTGGTTCTGCACTATATTGTCAATTATACCCAGATAGGCAGAGCAATGCGGGCTGTCTCGCAGGATGCAGATACTGCCCGGCTGATGGGTATTGACGTCGATCGGGTGATTTCCTTCACCTTTGCCTTAGGGTCGGCATTGGCGGCAGCAGCTGGAGTGCTGGTGGGAATCTACTATAACCGCATTGACCCTACCATGGGCAGTATGCCGGGGCTTAAGGCCTTTGTGGCAGCGGTGCTGGGTGGCATTGGGGTAATTCCCGGAGCTATGCTGGGCGGTCTGGTAATGGGAATTGCCGAAGTAGCGGTGGTCGCCTTAACTGCATCTACTTGGAAGGATGCTGTGGCCTTTGCCATCCTGATTGTGATTCTGCTGGTGAGGCCCGCCGGCCTCTTGGGTCGACAAGTGCGAGAGAAGGTGTAATGACGATGAAGAAGGAAAGAATGTTCACATTCTCTGGGTCTTCGCTGCGGCAAAAACTTTCTTGGCTGGCGGCGGGCTTGGTGGGATTAATACTTCTAGCCGTCAACATAGGGGTTTACCGGGGCACTGTCGATTTCTACTTCTCCGGTGTTCTGGTAGTTGCCTTGATTAATGTTATTCTGGCTGTAAGCCTAAATCTGATCAACGGCTTTACCGGTCAGTTTTCCCTGGGTCATGCCGGCTTTATGGCGGTAGGGGCTTACGTCAGCAGCCTTTTGACCATCTATCTAGATTGGCCTTTTCCGGTGGTGCTGCTGATTGCAGCTCTTGTTTCGGCGCTGCTGGGGTTTGTTATCGGGCTGCCGACCCTCAGGCTCAAGGGAGACTACCTGGCCATTGCTACCCTGGGTTTTGGGGAAATCGTCCGGGTAGTCCTGCTCAACTTGGATATCACCGGCGGTCCCCGGGGGTTAGGGGGAATCTTTCCCAAGACAACATTTTTCTCGGCAGAATTAGTGGCGCTTCTCACAATCATCGTGATCGGGAATATTATCCGCTCTTCCCACGGCCGAGCCTTTGTGGCGGTACGGGAAGATGAGATAGCTGCAGAGGCCATGGGAATTGATACTACCTTGTATAAGGTGTTGGCTTTCAGCATCGGTGCAGCCTTTGCCGGTGTTGCCGGTGGACTTTTTGCCCATCATCAGATGTTTATTGATCCCCGATCCTTTACCTTCCAGCGCTCCATTGAGATTCTGGTTATGGTGGTACTAGGAGGGCTGGGAAGCATCACTGGTTCCATTATTGCCGCTGTTGTACTGACGATTCTCCCTGAGGCTCTCCGGGGCATGGCAGAGTACAGGATGATCGTCTATGCCCTCTTGTTGATCGGCCTGATGTTGGTGCGGCCGCAGGGACTTTTTGGTACCAAGGAGATCGGGGATTTCCTGGGTATTGAACGGGTTCGCTGGGCAAAGGCAAAGTCACAGCAGCCGGCAGCAGGAGTGTTGAAGAGCCATGGGGGTGACGGAAGGTGAGTCTGTTAGAAGTTCGGGATCTGACTATGCAGTTTGGAGGGCTGACCGCTGTCGATCGGTTCAACCTGACCCTCAATGAGGGAGATATCGTAGGCCTGATTGGGCCCAACGGGGCCGGTAAGACTACGGTCTTCAACTGCCTTACCGGAATGTATGCCCCCACCAGCGGCGAGATTCTCTTGTCCGGCAAGAGGGTCGATGGGCTCCATCCCTATGAGATAACCAGGATGGGCATGGCCCGGACCTTTCAGAACATCCGGTTGTTCAAACAGCTAACTGTATACGATAACATCCGCATCTCATTCCACAATCAGAGCAAGTACAATTTGGCTGCTGCTGTTTTTCGTCTCCCGCGGTTTGCCAAAGAGGAAAGAGAGATTCTGGAGAAGACCGAGGAACTCTTGGAAATCTTCGGCCTATACGAACACAGGAACGAGATTGCCAGCAGTCTGCCCTACGGCGAACAGAGGCAGCTTGAGATCGCCAGGGCCCTAGCCACCAATCCCCAGATCCTTCTGCTGGATGAACCGGCAGCCGGTATGAACCCCCAGGAGACGGAGGCGCTTACCAACCTCATCCGTTGGGTTAAGGAGCGGTTTGACCTCACCATTTTCCTCATTGAGCACGATATGCGGCTGGTAATGCGGCTCTGTGAGCGGCTGGTGGTTCTGGATTATGGAGTTACTATAGCTGAGGGTACGCCGGAAGAGATTCAGAATAATCCTAAGGTGATTGAGGCGTACCTGGGGGAGGAGGCGATATAGAATGCTGACAGTTGAGGACTTAAACGTATACTACGGCGGCATTCACGCTCTAAAGGGGATCTCCTTCCAGGTACGGCAGCGGGAGATTGTGACCCTGATTGGAGCCAATGGTGCAGGAAAGACGACTACCCTCAAGACTATCTCGGGTTTGGTCCGGGCTAGAAGCGGCAGGATCAGCTATCAGGATCAGGAAATCTCGTCGACACCGGCCCATGTCATAGCAAGGGAAGGTCTGTGCCACGTTCCCGAAGGACGGCGGGTTTTTGCCGATATGACAGTGGCAGAGAACTTGGCTTTAGGAGCCTATCACCGACGGGATCAGGAGGGTATCAAGCGGGATTTGGAATGGGTTTATGAGCTGTTTCCCCGCCTGGCAGAAAGGCGGCAGCAGTTGGCCGGCACTTTGAGCGGCGGAGAACAGCAGATGCTGGCCATGGGCCGGGGACTTATGTCCCATCCACGGCTTCTGCTTCTGGATGAACCCTCCATGGGCCTGGCTCCCCTTTTAGTGCGGGAGATTTTTGAGATCGTGAAGCAGATCAATGCTGCCGGCATGACTATTCTCTTGGTTGAGCAGAATGCCCATATGGCCCTGTCTGTGGCCGATACCGCCTATGTATTGGAAACCGGTAGGATAGTGTTTTCAGGCCCAGCCCGGGAGGTTGCTGCCAATAAGCAGGTGCGGGAAGCTTATTTGGGGGCATAGGATGGGAGAAGGAGCCGGAGCTGCCCGGTTGGGCCGTCCGTTAGCGTAAAGTTTTGGTAGGCGGTGGCAGGAAAAACGCGTGTGGAGATAAAAATAGAGACCTCGCACCAACAGATAGACAGAAAGGAGCGAGGTCTCAT
>JAAYGR010000295.1 GCA_012727675.1 Bacillota bacterium | reverse complement strand
TCTTCGTTTACCGAAACACAGATAGAGGCCGGATAACCATTATAGCCCTTGAAGGCCGGTATTGCATTGTGATCGCGAATAAATTCTTCGGCCAAGGCATCCAGGGACGCAGTTGTGATTCCCGGTCAGACTGCTGCTGCCACAACTGCGTGGGTTAGAGCCGTAAGTCTTCCCGCCTCACGCATTGCCCGCAGCTCATCCTCTGATTTTCGGATTATCATTTTGTCCTCCCGTTTCCCCTTAATCCAGCTAACGCCATTCAGTGCCTCCGTCCCTATTTTATGAACCCTTCGTAATGCCGCATTAAGAGCTGAGCCTCAATCTGCTTCATTGTATCCAATACCACACCCACCATGATCAAGATGCTGGTGCCGCCAAAGGAAATGATATTGCTCGGCATTCTAGTCACACTAGCCATTATATACGGCAGAACTGCTATGATGGCCAAAAAGATGGCACCAGCCAGGGTGATTCTGGTCAAGACCCGGTCGAGATACTGGGAAGTTGGTCTGCCAGGCCGCAGGCCCGGAATAAACCCACCGTGCTTCTTCATATTATCAGCTACCTCTGCCGGGTTGAAGGTGACTGCTGTGTAAAAGTACGTAAAGAAAACCACCAGCAGTACGTACAGCACATTGTAACCCACCGAACCATATCCAACCCACCGGTTAACACCAGCTGCAATGCTGGGTATGAACTGGGCCAAGGTCAGCGGGAAGCTCAGCACAGATGAAGCGAAAATGACCGGAATAACACCAGCCTGGTTCACCTGCATGGGGATGTGGGTGGTCTGACCGCCGTACATCCGCCGCCCTACCACTCGCTTGGCGTACTGAACAGGGATCCGCCGCTGTCCCTGCTGAACCATGATTACCCCTGCTACTACTACCACCGCCAGGGCTAAGAAGGCCAGCAGACTAATGGGACTGACAATGCCTGTACTTACAGCCCTGCCGGCACTCCAGGCCTGCCCAGGCAGACCTGCAACAATACCGGTGAAGATCAACAGGGAAATCCCGTTACCGATTCCCTTTTCGGTGATCTTATCACCTAACCACATAAGGAACGTACTTCCGGCGGTCAAGGTGATAATAATCAAAAGGGTATTAAAGGCTCCTGGGTCAATTACCACACCATAAGCTCGGGCAGTCATGGTGATGGCAAACCCCTGAATAAGTGCCAGCAGCACCGTGCCGTATCTGGTGTACTGCTGCAGCTTTTTCCGTCCCTCTGGGCCTTCCTTCGACATCTCCTCCCACGCGGGGATGACAATGGTCAGCAGTTGAACAATGATGGACGAGGTAATATAGGGGTTTACCCCCATGGCAAACACCGAAAACCGAGTCAGAGCTCCACCGGCAAAGAGATCCAGGAACCCGAAGATATTACCTCCAGCGGTCCCCAGCTGCTCTGCCAACAACTTAGCATTCACTCCGGGCACCGGTACATAGGAACCCAATCTGAAGACAACCAGTAAGGCTGCTGTATATAGCATCCTGCGGCGTAAGTCAGGGATCCGCAGGGCATTTCGCATGGCCTGCAGCACCTAGATCACCTCTGCTTTGCCGCCAGCAGCCTCTATCTTGGCAGCGGCGGATTTTGTGAATCCATGGGCCTGAACCGTCAATGCCTTTTCGATATTCCCATCTCCCAGGACCTTAATCTTATCGGAGCCGAGCCTTCTTACTATGCCGGCTTCCAACATGGCCTCCGGAGTGACGACAGTACCTTCCTCGAAGCGGTTGAGAGCCTCCAACTTGACCTCGTTGTAGACCGTCCGGAAAATGTTGGTGAACCCCCGTTTCGGCAATCTGCGCTGCAAGGGAGTCTGGCCGCCTTCAAAGTGGGGACCCTTACCGCCGCCGGAGCGAGACTTTTGTCCCTTCTGACCCCGGCCTGAGGTCTTGCCTAGACCCGAGCCGATGCCCCGGCCTACCCGCCGTCTCACAGACCGAGCTCCTGGTGCAGGCT